>JAAYGA010000317.1 GCA_012727935.1 Pseudomonadaceae bacterium
CCCGATGCACTAAGCGTAACCATTAAAGTGAATGGCGAACTAAAAAGCACCTTTGATCTTAGCCAAATGCAGCGCAGTGTTGCCGAGCTGATTAGCGTTATTTCTAATATTATGACCTTACAAGCGGGCGAAATTATTGCGGTAGGTTTTGCGGGTGAGCGAGTCGCCCTAGCCAAAGGCGACAAGGTAGAAGCAGCCATAGAGGGTATTGGCACCCTGAACAATACTTTGGGAGGAATCTAAGCCATGAGATATGCACGTATTCTTGTTGAAGGCCGTGAGCTAGATATCACTATTGATGCACAAGATAAAATTACTACGCAAGAAGGCCAGTCAATTGATTTGCCCTTAGATTCAGACCAGATTACTTGGCTGCCACCGGTTAAAGAGCCGGGCACAATTTTTGCGCTAGGTCTTAACTATGCTGACCACGCCACTGAACTAAACTTTGCGCCACCTAAAGAGCCGCTAGTATTTATTAAGCACGCTAATACACTAACCGGCCATAAGCAGACCAGCTACCGCCCAGATAATATTGAATACCAACACTATGAGTGTGAGTTGGTTGCCGTTATTGGCAAACAAGGTAAAAATATCAAGCGTGAAGATGCGCTAGATTATGTTGCTGGCTATACAGTTTGTAATGACTTTGCGATTCGTGATTACCTAGAAAACTACTACCGTCCTAACTTGCGTGTTAAAAGCCGTGACTCTTTATTACCTATGGGGCCTTGGATAGTTGATGTGGCGGATGTGCCTAATGCTAATAACCTACGTTTGACAACGACTGTAAACGGCAAGGTTACCCAAGACGGTTCCACCAAAGATATGATTTTTGATGTGCCTTTCTTAATTGAATACCTAAGCAAAATTATGACGCTTAACCCTGGCGATATGATTGCTACAGGTACGCCCCACGGCGTTGCTGATATGCAGCCAGGTGACACAGTGGTTTGCAGCATTGAAAGCGTTTGTGATTTAGAAACACGTATTGTTTCTGAACAAGAATACTATGGTAAAAACTACTAGAAGCTTCAGGAGAACACTATGAGCGATACATTTGCAGGCAATATGGAACGCGCTACGCAATACCTAGAGCGCTTCAAAAAGAACACTACTGGCCATTACATTAATGGTGAATTTACCTTGGGTCAGGGTGGTCGTGAATACGAAAACCTAACCCCAACGGATAACAGCGTTATTGGTAAAGTTATGGCGGGTTCAGTGGCGGATATGGATGCTGCTTGTGAAGCTGCTGAAAATGCCTTTGAAGCTTGGACTAATCTACCGGGTGCAGAGCGTAAAAAGCTTCTACACAAGTTTGCCGACCGTTTAGTTGAACGTGCTGACGAAATTGCTTTAGTAGAATCCATGGACTGCGGTCAACCGATTCGCTTTATGAAGCAAGCGGCGCTACGTGGCGCGGCTAACTTCCGCTTTTTTGCCGACAAAGCACCTGAAGCACAAAATGGCTTAGCACTTCACCAAGACGAACACACCAACTTCACCATTCGTAATGCCATTGGCCCAGTGGGTATTATTACCCCTTGGAACACGCCTTTTATGCTGTCGACTTGGAAAATTGCCCCAGCACTTGCATCGGGCTGTACGGTAGTGCACAAGCCTGCTGAACTAACGCCACTCAGCGCCTACATCTTGGCTGAAATTGCTGATGAAGTGTTGCCTAAGGGCGTGTGGAATATGGTTAACGGTTTTGGTGAAGACGCAGG
>JAAYGA010000318.1 GCA_012727935.1 Pseudomonadaceae bacterium
ATTATATGTAAGAATAAATTTCTCAATAGCGGTGTTTTTTTTCCTGTTCCTTTTTTTAGCAGCACCTCTTTTAATAAAAGTACTGTTCACACCTGAGTTTTATCCGGCTATAACAATATTACAAATAAGCTCATTCTCTATTTTGTTTCTTTCTTTACGGAATATTTATGGAGTGAATTATCTAATAGTTAGAGGCTATGAGAGAGACACTAGAAACATAATTCTAATAACATCTTTGGTAGGCTTTGCTCTCTCATTCCCTTTAATTTATTTCTTTGACTTTATAGGTGCCGCGATTACTGCAACGCTAGTCCATGGAACCCAAGGTTTAAGCATGATGCATAAAGCTAAAAAAATCGAAAGAAACATCACTAACATTAATGTAAACGGATAAATATTGTTATGCGCATTCTCATCACCGGCGATTTAGTCGTAAATCAATACTACGATGCTACAGCTAATATTAATCAAGAAGTTATCGATCTGTTCGCACAGTCAGCTTGCAACATTATTAACCTCGAAGCACCGGTAACCGAAAGCACCAGCAAAATATTAAAAACCGGTCCGCACCTAAAAGCAGATAAACAAAGCACTTTAGATGTTCTAAAGCGCTTAAACATTCATATCGCAGCACTGGCTAATAATCATATAAAAGATTATGACGAACAGGGTGTATTGGACACCATCGATTTTTGTGTAAGCAACAATATAAAACCTATTGGCGCAGGTAAAAATTTAGAGCAAGCAGCGAGCACAACAGTGTTAGATACACCTGAAGGTAAAATTGCACTAATTAACATTGCCGAAAACGAATGGGCTAGCGCAGAAGAAAACACTGCAGGCGCTAACGGTATGAACCTGATTAAAGACACACGTGCAATCCAGCAAGCCAAAAAAGAAAACGACTTTGTGTTTGTAATCGTGCACGGGGGGCATGAGTACTACAACTTGCCAAGCCCTCGTATGCAAGAGCAATATCGTTTCTATGCAGAGCAAGGTGCTGATTTAGTTGTTGGGCACCATACGCACTGTATCAGTGGGTATGAAACGCATGAAGGAACACCGATCTACTATAGTTTGGGTAACTTCCTATTTACTAAAAGCAGCCCAAACGAAGAGTGGTATACAGGACTTGTATTAGAAGTTTCTATACAGAAAGGCAAGCTTGAAACGACACTGCATCCAGTCAGTCAAGCCAAAGAGTCTTTTGAGCTCAAACTGCTTGAAGGAAGTGCTAGTAGTGAATTGCTGGAAAAGGTAGCTGCCTTTTCAAAAATCGTTGCTGATGAAAATAAATTATGTAAAGAGTGGGCTGAGTTAGTAGCTACTAGGTATAAAAATTATTCAAGTTACTGGTCGCCAAAAATATTTATTCGTAATAGATATGTTTCCGCACTACTGAATAAGTTAGGCCTAACTTTCACTACTACTAGAGGTCTTGCATATTATTTAAACCTCATGCGCTGTGAAGCACATCGTGATCTTTCCCATGCAGTGCTACAAGAAAGGCTTAAAAAATGAAACTTGCTATACATCACAGACCTGGCAGCTTTTCTGACCGTTGGATTGATTACTGCGAGAAGAAAAATATTCCTTACAAAGTCGTTAATGCATTCGACTCAAATATTATTGCGCAGGTTAAGGATTGTGACGTGTTTATGTGGCATCACTACCATGCCCAGTATAAAGATGTCCTTACGGCCAAGCGGATACTCTTCGCGTTAGAACATGCCGGTGTACGCGTGTTCCCTGATTTTAAAACGGGTTGGCATTTTGACGATAAAGTAGCGCAAAAATATTTACTTGAAGCTATAGGTGCGCCACTTGTGCCGAGCTATGTGTTTTACGATAAACAAGAAGCGCTGCAATGGGCGAATACAACAAGCTACCCAAAGGTATTTAAGCTAAAAGGCGGGGCAGGCTCTGCCAATGTGAAGTTGGTAAAAACTTATAAAGAAGCGAAACGCCTTATCAACAAAGCATTTGGTAAAGGCTTTGCGCAGTATGATCGCTTTGGTGCTTTTAAAGAGCG
>JAAYGA010000319.1 GCA_012727935.1 Pseudomonadaceae bacterium
CAATCACCACTGGCAAGGTGAGTAACGCCAAGGTTAAAGAAGCCCACAGTAAACCGGGTGTGCCAAAAGTGGGTGCGGGTGCGGCTTCTGGGTAAAAGATTTTATCGAGATTGCCACCAATAAAGTAAACAAAGAAACCTAAACCAAACACCCCATAAACGATGGATGGTACGCTGGCTAGGTTGTTAACGGCGATACGAATTACACGGGTAATAAAGCCTTGGCGAGCGTATTCCCTTAGGTAAACAGCGGTAACCACACCAAAGGGCGTGACCAATACCGACATAATTAACACCATCATGACCGTACCGAAAATGGCAGGGAAAATACCGCCTTCCGTATTGGCTTCACGTGGGTCGTCGGATACAAACTCCCAAAGCTTGGCAAAGTAGTGGCCGATTTTTTGCCCCAAACTCATATTATTAGGCTGGTAGGCACGTACAATTGTGCTGAAGTTAATTTCTTTGGTTTGCCCATCTGCCGTTACAACCATAAGACTGCTAGTAGCAAGTGACTGATAAAGGGCTCTTAATTCTGTTTCAAGCAGTGCGTAATCTGTTTGAAAGCTGGCTCTTTTTGCCTGTAATTCTGCTAGGTTTTCTGGCGTGTCTTCACCTTTTAACTCTAAGCGTCTTTCATCTAAGCGCAGTTGTTCAAGCTGATAGTTAATGGCACCAATAGCGCCCTTTTCTAAGTCTTCAATCTGATCTTGAATTAAACGGGTTTGCTGAATGCGTTCTGCAACGGCAGGCCAAAGTTGGTTACTGCCTTTTTCTTGTTCAGCAACCAGCTGGCCTTTATCTTTGATAGCGAGAATAAAACCATAAAAGTTACCCTGCTCACGGCGCTCAAAACTGGTGGCGTACACTGGGTAATTTAGGTTGCTTAGCTGGTTTTCTAATGCCCAACGAAAATCTGAACCATAGACATCACGGTTACCGACTTTAATTAGTTGGCGCCCTAAGAGGTCTACCCCTTCAGGAACCGCTATACCTGAGTTGCGAATTTGTTCAGCGGTGACTTCTTCTCTTTGTACTTGTTCACCTAAGACTTGAATTTGTAAATCTTGATCTTGGGTATAGGTGTATTCTTGTAGCGTGGCAGGCCAAAAGTGTACCAGCCCACGTGAGGCGACTATGCCAAGTAAACCCAGCACTAACACCACACTAATGGCAACCGCACTGGCGCTTAGCCAGATCCAAGGTGAACCACTGCGAATCCAATCTTTTAATGAAATCTGCATTATCATTAACTCCTAAATATGTTTCTGTGCAGTGCTGTTAAAGGGAGCTGTACTTTTTGCGTAGTCTTTGGCGAACAACTTCTGCCAAGGTATTAACCACAAAAGTAAATAAGAAGAGCACCAGCGCAGCTAAGAAGAGCACCCGATAATGACTACTACCCACGGCTGATTCGCCCATTTCAACGGCAATGTTGGCAGCTAAGGTTCGCATGCCTTCAAAAATATTGGCATTCATGATTGCAGTGTTCCCCGTTGCCATTAACACAATCATGGTTTCGCCCACTGCACGCCCCATACCGATCATTACCGCAGAGAAAATACCGGGGCTGGCGGTTGGTAAAACCACTCTTACCAAGGTTTGCCAAGTGGTAGCACCCAAGGCAAGGGAGCCATGACTTAATGATTTAGGTACGCCATAAAGCGCATCTTCAGCAATCGAATAAATGGTAGGAATAACCGCAAAACCCATCGCAAAACCTACGACCATGGCATTACGTTGATCGAAAGGAATGCCTAAATCGTTGGTAAGCCAGTTGCGCATATCGCCAGCAAAGAACCAAATTTCTAAAGGCTGACTCATAACAAAAGAGAAC
The DNA here is from genome assembly GCA_012727935.1 of Pseudomonadaceae bacterium. GTDB lineage: Bacteria > Pseudomonadota > Gammaproteobacteria > Pseudomonadales > Halomonadaceae > Marinospirillum. Next base: position 1,837 of record JAAYGA010000319.1, read on the forward strand.
CAGCTAAGAAAAATAACCAGCGGAATAACCAAAACTAGGTGCCAGTTTTCAGGTACACGGTGACGAATACTGCCGGGAAGTTGTGCCCAAGCAAAAGCAAAAGTAACGATACCCAGTGGCATAATTAGTAGTAGCGCAAATACGCCGGTTAAATGGCTTTCCATAAAAGGTGCTAAGAATAAACCAGCAAAAAAGCCCAGAATAACGGTGGGCAAGGCTTCCATTAATTCAATAACCGGTTTTACCTTGTTACGC
>JAAYGA010000320.1 GCA_012727935.1 Pseudomonadaceae bacterium
CTAACGCTTTCAAAGGGAAGGTGTTTTTTTGGCATGAAGTTTGTTCCTGCTTTTTAAGGTTTTTTTTTATGAGCTAGGCTTAATTTAGCTTTTACTTAAAAGCTATGTCCCTACAACTTTGGTTTATAACCGTATTTTTTTCAACTAAAACGGATACAAATCAGTTTTTTATTAACTGAGCTATGGCTCGCTGCGCTGCAATAAACCCAAAAGTGCCTGTTACAAAGGTTACTGAACCAAAACCGCTGGCACAATCTAGTTTAAGTGCTTCACCTGCATCGGGTTTTTTACAAGCAACACTACCATCGGCCTGTGGATAAACTAACTGTTCGGTAGAGTAAACACACTCCACTTTAAAACGCTTTTTTACATCACGGGTAAAGCCATAGTCGCGGCGCAATAAATTACGCACTCTAGCTAGCAAAGGGTCTTGGGTGGTACGCACTAAATCTGCAGTGGTTATAAGGCGTGGGTCTATCTGCCCACCAGCACCACCGACCACCACCAAGCCAACTTTATTACGACGACACCAATTAATAATAGCGGCTTTAACAGGCACAGTATCGGTCGCATCAATTATCAGATCAAAGCCTTGGTCTAGTTCTTGGGCAAGGTTGTTAGTGGTAATAAAACGGCTAATTGCCGTAATTTTTGCTTCAGGGTTAATATCAAGTAAACGTGCTGCCATGACCTCAACTTTAGACTTGCCAACCGTAGAATCTAGGGCGTGTAACTGACGATTAATATTACTGGTACACACATCGTCTAAATCATACAGCGTTACCTGCCCCACCCCTGTTCTAACTAACGCTTCAGCAGCCCAGCTGCCCACACCGCCAATACCTATAACGGCCACTTTAGCAGCCGCCAATTTAACCAAGGCGGGTTGCCCATAAAGGCGAGCTATGCCACCAAAACGAAATAAATAGCTGTCAGATAAATGTTGCACAGTAAACACACCCTGCTTTTAATAAAATAGATTAAGCCTTTGAATTGTACCTTTAGTATACATCCAAGAGTATATACCTAAGCTGTTGCTTATAGAGCAAAAGGTGGTAAATTAACCGCCAGCAAAAATAAGACTTACTAAAGGAAAGTGTTAAGTCGTGAAACTTAGCCGTAATCTGAACGCTTGGTTGTTGTTACTTGCCTTGGCCGTTATGGTCAATCGAGTACTCACGCCTTTTTCAGTGCCGCCGCTGCTTGTTCATGCCGATGGTTATATCGAAGTCTGTTCTTGGCAGGGCGTTACCCAGCGCATTTTAATTAATGCCGCAGGCGAACAGTTAGAATCACAACAACCGGCTTCCCATTGCCCGCAATGCGTAGCAACGGCTGCGCTTACCCTGCCAACTTTAAGCTTTTTTGCGCCCAATAGTATTCCTGCCAGATTCAATGCTTTACCTGCTAATGCAATAGCTAAACAGGCTATTTTTGTTAGCCGTCCACCCCCGTCTCGTGCGCCACCCTTTGCCTGAGTCAGACCTTAGTGATGAGTTGTTAGTCAGCGGTATGCGCTCACATTCTGCTGTTTGTGCTGCTATCACTGAGTTCATTTTGACTCGGGGTTTGTTGCTTAGGTTGTTGCTTAGGTTAAGGCGGGAGTTCCCATTGCTCATGTCAGCCGCTAATGCCTAGTTAACGCTTTTTTTAGCAACAAACCCTAAAACTGAATCGCAATAAATAAACAATAAACAATGCATTTAATTCAGCTTTAGGAAATTTTATGAACAGCACTTTTTTTGCAGCCCGCCCATTGGCGATGGCTGTTGCTGCGCTTTTGTCTTGCAGCAGCACTTTTATTAGTTCAACTGCCAAGGCCCAAGACCTACCACCACTTTTAGTCACAGGCCAACCAACCAATAACCTAACCACTGAACTTAACCCAACTAATTCACAACGCCTAACAGCCGATACAGGGGAATGGTTAAGCCAACAAAATGGCATTGCAACCAACCGCATGGGTGGTCATGGTTTAGATCCTATTATTCGTGGCCTAGGGCAAAACCGCTTAAATATTCTGCTTGATGGCGCTTACGTGTTTGGTGGCTGCCCTAACCGTATGGATCCACCCACCGCCTATGCGCCACTGACTTCTTATGATCTTGTCACTATCAGCAAGGGCGTTACTACCTTGCGCCACGGTGCAGGCGGCAGTGGTGGTACGGTGGTTTTTGAACGCCAGCAGCCCAGTTTTACTGCCAATGATTCAGCCATTAGCGGTCAACTAGGCAGTAGCTATGCCACCAACGGCGAAGCATTTAAAGGCTGGGGGCGTGTTTTAGCCGGTGGCGAACAGGGCTATATTCGTGCCTTTGGGGAATACAGCAAAGCCCAAGATTATAAAGACGGTGCAGGGCGTAAAATTTGGAGCGGCTATGAATCAACCCAAGGCGGTGCGGCGCTAGGCTGGACACCGAGTAGTCAGGGCTGGCTAGAAGTCAGTTATGAAGAAACCCGTGAAAGGGACGTTAAGTTTGCCGGTGCAGGCATGGA
>JAAYGA010000321.1 GCA_012727935.1 Pseudomonadaceae bacterium
ATAAGCACGTTCTGCCAGAGATTGGCGCTATACATATTAGCAAATTAATTGATGATAACATTCTAGGCTTGCTCAAGGCAATAAAAAGCAAAGCAACTATAAAGGATGGCCCTCAGCGCGGCTTAAATAGAACCATAGACGTTATTTATCGTGACCTTGGACAAATGCTCAGGTGGGGCGAAAAGCGTCAACCTTGGCGGCGGCTGATGGTTGAAGGTAATCCAATAGATTTAATTGAGCCAACCCAAGTTGCTGAACTTCAAGACGAAGGCTACAAAGAAGAAAGAGAGCGTATCTTATCTGATGATGAAATCTGGGAATTAAAAGCGATATTTAAAAAACTAGAAGATAATTATTTCAGCATCCCCATTGGTCAAAAGTACAGCGGTAGCAGACCCGTTAGTATTCCTGTTCAGTGTGCTGTATGGCTATGCTTAAGCACATTATGCCGCATTGGTGAGCTGCTTATGGCTAAGTGGCAGCATATCGACCTTAAAGCAGGCACTTGGCATATTCCAGCGGCAAATACCAAAGGGCGCAAACACCAGCGCCGCGACCACAATATAACTCTATCTAATTTTGCTATTGGGCAATTTAAGTGCCTTAAAGCTGAAACAGGCAATACAGACTTTTGCTTTCCTTCACGTAATAAACCTACGCACGTTTGCACAAAATCAGTCAGTAAGCAGATTGGTGATAGGCAGGTAAGCTTTAAAAATCGAGATAAGCCATTATCAGGCAGGCTTCATAATGATGATTTAGTTTTATCGGCTGGGGCTAATGGTGAGTGGACGCCACACGACCTGCGTCGCACAGGTTCGACCATGATGCAAAAACTTGGTATATCGCCTGATATTATCGACCGATGCCAAAACCACGTTATAGAAACCAAAAGTAAAACAAGAAAAAACTACCAGCACTACGACTATACAAAAGAAAAAGCTGAGGCTTGGCGCTTATGGGGTGATTACTTGGACGTGCTTTTAAAGTAAGCGTAACAACAACCCCACCTATTTAATCTAGCGACAACTATCTTGGCCGGTTTTTGTTGCTTAAAGTTTGATTGCCCAGGGCAGCAGATGGTCAAGTTTATCGTTTTCTTTGCAGTGCGGTAGTTGCTCAAACAAGGCCGTTAAGTAAGCACTAGGTTGGATGCCATTGGCTTTGGCTGCTTCAATTAAACTGTAGAGTAGGCACTGGCACGAGCACCACTTCGGGTGTTGGAGAAGAGCCAGTTTTTCCTGCCAATCACGAAGGGTTTAATTGCTCGTTCTGCACGATTGTTGTCGATAGCGGCTTCACCTTGTTCAAGGTAAACCTGCAACTTATCCCATTGGTTTAATGTGTACTGAACGGTAGTGCCGATCACAAGAAAAACTTACTCAACTTAGAGAAGTATACACTGCGCGATGGATGGATCAAGCTTCACTACTGAGTGAAACGCCCTGTACGGAGCCGCATGCAGGGTGTTGTGGGGACTGGGGGCTAGACACCCCCGGCTACCCGATTATGCACCCAGGATTAGAGGCAAAATCAAAAGAGTGGCAATGACAAATACCAGTATGTGAATCCATACGTTGGATTTTTCCCAGGATTCGTCATTGCTATTCCAGTTCCCTGAAGTCTCAGTACTTGTATTCTCTTGGCTATGTTCTTGACGTGTCTCGGGCTCTTCACGCTTGGTTGCTAGTATAATTTCATCCTTAATGGACTCGACACGATATTTAATGTAAAGGGATTTTGCTTTTTCATTAGAGCCATCGCTGTGAGCCAGGGCTTTTGCCCACAATCCATCCCTGCGCTGGCCATTTTCAATTTCACTAAGGACTTGTGCGTATATCTGCTCGTCGAAAAAACGGCAGGATATTGCATGGGTTTTGATTTTTTTCAGCCAGCTCATGATTATCTACTTGAAATTCGCATAACGCCAAGCTCACGCGAACGAGAGCGAAGGCCGGTTTTGTGTAAAATTGAGCGCAGCGAAACACAAAAACGGGCTAGCATTAGTTTCGCGTGCAGCGCCTTGTTAACCAATCTTAGCGATGAGCAGCCATGTATTCAGTGACTGCCTGTGCCAAAAGGCCTGACCGCGACTCACCGTGTCTCTTCGCATAATGATCAACCGCATTTAGCAACCTTTCTGGAATCGTAATATTGACGCGCTTTGACTTAACAGAAAGCTTTGAAAGATCAATATCCACTAATGCCCAAACTCCGCCAGAAAAATCGGTGTTTTGCTGATGGACCTCTATTGAAGAAGGAACAGGGATCGCTTCACAATCCAGCAGCATCCCTTCCAAATGGCATTCAATCGCTTCACGAGCCATCTCAATGGCTTCTTCCAGCGTATCACCAGCCGAAAAACAACCTGCCACATCAGGCACAGTGACACCAAAATTAGTATCTTTGTCTTTATGAATGACAATTGGGTATCTCATATTACCTCCAGTCCCAGCCTGCTTGGCGATAGATGCTGCGTACAGTCCCTATAGGCAAATCTTTTTTAGGGTGAGGAACAGTAACCTTCGTGGCATGGATAGGATGCTTGAACTGATGATGATCACCCTTGACATGGTGAAGCACCCAGCCTTCGACCTTCATTCTTTTGATAATGTCTTTACTGTTCATGGATACACATTATACACACAAATATAGGAAACTCAAAGGCTCAGAGTCAGGCGAAGTGCATTGGTTAACGCCTGCATTTGCGGCTTGGGTTAACTGGCGGCTTTTGTGCGTTTTTTGCACAAAAGGTGACAGTTTACCCAAGTCCGGCAAGATGCACTTGTTAGGCGGGTTTTCGTAAATACGGAATTGGTTCCAGTATCTTTTTCTGATACAAGGGATGAGAAGGCTCACCTGTCGCATTAACTTTTAGGCAGTGCAGGTTCGGAATTAAAGCAGACACTTGGCTTGAACGCCCCATATTTGCTCCATCATTGCCCCATGCGGCAACAACCATTCCTGCATCTGCTGCTAGTTTTTGCAACCATTGGTCGTTCTCGTCTCCAACTGGCAACTCTTGACGAAGCATTGCATGACGATCTGTTTCTTTAAACGCAAAAAGGTTACCCATAGCAACACCACCGAACCCCCAACGCATCGCGTAATCGATGCACCGAGTAAGAGTGTCATCATCTGACTCTTCATCTGCTGTGGATGGATTAAGCCCAATAAACAAAACGTAAGGTTTCTGATCGTCCCAGATTCGCTTCAGTGAATAACGGTATGTTCGGCACTCGGAAAATACCGCTCATTTTTGCATATTTTTACTCATCCATTTCTCCAAACAAGTCATCTAGATTAGTACTATCAGTAGTGTAGTGATCATCAAACCGCCAAGACGTTTTTGTTTGATCTAAGCCAAAGTATTTAGAAACCTTCGCCTTGATATTTTTTTTGTGAAGGGTTGCATCCATATATACGATCGCCCGCAAGCCAGTTGTCGAATATAACACCCTTCCTCTCGGGATTTCAAAATATTCACCATCACGCAAGTGTTGGGGCAAAAAACTCCGAACACGAGGCCATGCATCGACGTGATTTTGCGGACTATCAAGCATACCAGGAATACCCAACTCTGCTTCTGACAGCGGAGTGAGTGCCCCAAATACTTGGCCAGCATACACCCAGAAGATTCCGACATTCATGTTTTGATTCGCCTCTCCGTCTAAACGCCTAACGAGGCTGTAGAAAAACCTGTTTTCAACCAGCTTTTCCCACCAACAGCTCGTTTTTTGTTATTTATATTGTGTTGCCCATTTTATAGCTGGCAACTTATTTATTCCGTGTATTTCTTGCTTTTTGCTGCTGGCTTCTAATGAATTTCTACTTATACGTGATTTTAA
>JAAYGA010000322.1 GCA_012727935.1 Pseudomonadaceae bacterium
AACAAATTGGGTAATACCGCAGTTAATTCCTGCTGATTTTGTAGTTGCCCAGCTTGGCTCAGTTCAAGGCTTGAGTCTTCAACATCAAAAGTCGCTCCAAAACAAAGCGTATTATCAGCCGGTGGAATAACATAACCCTTGCCACAAACCACGCTGCTGGGTTTATTCAGCGACTGTTCTGTTGGTTCTGTTTGACTCAAAGATAAATAACTAACCTGCCCCCTTACCGAAGTAACCGGTAGCCATTGACTAGGTGCAAAGTTTTTAGCCGCTGCCGCACAACAAATAACCACCTGTTGATAATTTTTACTGCCCTTAGCGGTTGCTAGCTGCCAAACTTTCTCTTCATTGGCTAGCTTAACCTGAGTTAAGCCTGTCACAGCTAGGTTGTTATAAAGGGTTAGCTTGTTTAGGGTTAAGTTGCTAAGCATTTTAGCTAGGTGTTCACTTAGTGCCTTAGGCTTTACCCAGCCAGCCTTTGGAAAAAATAAACCACCTGCCGCTGTTGCACTGCCTGCTAGTTCACTGGCTTGGGTTTGATTAACCGCTTTTACTAGTGCTTGGGGTAATTGTTGGTTGGCTAAAAAGCGTTGCTGGCGCTTGGCTTCACGCTCATTGGTAGCTAACTGAAGCACGCCAGTAGGCGACCAAAATTGCTGCTTAGGGTCTAAGGCTTCTAACCAGCGGCGTGAAAATTCCAAACCAGCTAAGTAAAAACGGCTAGAAGGGTTAGCATCCACGGCCAACTTAATATAAAGCGCCCCTTGTTTATTGCCCGACCCGCCTGAGGCAGGTGTTTGGGCTTCATAAAGATCGACTTTAAAGCCCCGTTTAATTAAAGCTTCTGCTGTAGCCAAACCTGCTAAGCCAGCACCAATAATAGCAATGGGCTGTGTTTTATTTATTGTTGAACTAGTTAAAGGAAGTGGTTTTTCATCGGTGACGGCTGGGTTGAATACACCACTTAGCATTTCTCTTTTGCGGCCAAAACCAGCCACTTTATTTACGTTAAAGCCTACCGCTTGTAAACCACGCTTCACAACGCCTGCGGAAGTAAACGTAGCAAAGGTGGTATTAGCATGGCTAGCCTTAGCTAGTGACGTAAATAATTGCTCTGTCCACATACTCGGGTTTTTACTGGGTGCAAAACCATCTAAACACCAAGCATCAACCTTGCCAGCTAAGGCGCTTAAATTACTAGCAGCATCACCCAGTAATAAATTTACCGTAATGCGTGGGTGCAGGTTAAGGCGATGAAACCCCGAAATAGGCAAAGGATAGTTTTCTTCTACTAGTTGTGCCAAGTCGGAAAATTCAGGCCAAAAGGTATGCGCACGTTTTAAATCTTCAAGAGAGAGTGGGTAAAGCTCGGTGCTTATCCAATGCAATCTTGCTGTGGCTGGCGCTGTTTTTAAAAAGCTCGCCATAGCCACCAATAAATTTAGCCCCGTGCCAAAACCCGTTTCAGCCATAACAAAGGCACGCTCTTGCGACCAGGTTAACCAGCGTTTTGGCAGGTTGTTTTGCTGTAAAAAAACATAGTTGCTTTCGGCAATACCTTGGTCGCGTGAAAAATACACATCATCAAAATTTTCAGCAAAAGGTGTTGTTGCC
>JAAYGA010000323.1 GCA_012727935.1 Pseudomonadaceae bacterium
CCGACTAATGCCAGAGTTTCACCGGCATTAAGCGTTAAAGAAACGTCTTTTAATGCGGGTGCATTATCACCAAAGCTAACCCTTAGGTTTTGAATAGTCAGTAAGGGCTGTTTAAGCTGATTGTTATTTAAAGATTGATTAGTCATTCAGCAGGGCCTTACGTGGGTCAAAGGCATCTCGCACACCTTCACCAATAAATACCAAAAGAGTTAGCAGCAAAGCCAAGGTCGCAAAAGCCGTTAAGCCCAACCAAGGTGATTGTAAATTAGCCTTGCCTTGGGCAACCAGTTCGCCTAAAGAGGGGGTTCCGGGTGGCATACCAAAACCTAAAAAGTCTAAAGCGGTTAGGGTGGTTACTGCACCGGTAAATAAGAAGGGTAAAAAGGTTAGGGTGGCAACCATGGCATTAGGAAGTACATGCCTAAATAAAATCAAATGATTTGGTAAACCTAATGCCCGAGCCGCACGCACATATTCTAAATTACGTGCCCTTAGGCATTCGGCTCTGACTAAATCGACCAAAGCAGTCCAGCTAAAAAGCAGCATAATGAGCAACAGCCACCAAAAGCTGGGGGCAATTATGCTGGCCAGAATTATTAATACAAAAAGCGTGGGTAAGCCAGACCAAATCTCGATAAAGCGCTGGCCCCATAAATCCAATTTACCACCGTAATAACCTTGAATAGCACCCACAAAAACGCCCACTAAACTACTGCCTAAAGTCAGTAGCAAGGCAAAGACGATGGATAATCTAAGGCTGTAAATCACTCTAGCCAGTACATCCCGCCCTTGGTCATCGGTACCTAACCAGTTTTCGCCTGAAGGGGGTGCTGGTGCTGGCTGAGTTAAATTGTAGTTAATGGTTTCATGGCTAAAAGGAATCAGCGGCCAGACTACCCAGCCATCTTGCTGAATTAAATCTAACAAATAGCTATCACGAAAATCAGCCGCTAAGGGTAAATCACCGCCAAAGGTAGTTTCTGGGTAATCAGTGACTAAAGGAAAATACAGCTCGCCAGCATAGCTCACCAACAAGGGTTTATCGTTAGCCACTAGCTCGGCGACTAGGCTAATGCCAAACCTTAGTAAAAAAGCCCAAAGCGCCCACCAAGCACGGCGGTTGGCTTTAAATAATTGCCAGCGGCGTTGATTCAGAGGCGACATTAATTTTCCCTCGACGAAAAATCAATGCGTGGGTCTATCAGCATATAAGTAATATCGCTAATAATTTTTAACAAGAGGCCAATTAAAGTGAACAAATACAAGGTACCAAACACCACTGGGTAATCCCTTTGTACTATGGCTTCAAAACCCAATAAACCCAAACCATCTAAAGAGAAAATCACTTCAATTAATAACGAACCGGTAAAGAAAATACTCACCAAAGCAGCCGGCATTCCCGCAATAATAATTAGCATGGCATTACGAAACACATGACCATAAAGCACCTGCTGTTCACTAGCGCCCTTAGCGCGAGCCGTTAGCACATACTGTTTATGAATTTCATCTAAAAAAGAGTTTTTGGTTAACAGGGTTAAAGTCGCAAAACCAGAAATAGTCATGGCTAAAACCGGTAAGGCTAGGTGCCAAAAGTAATCGGCAATTTTGCCTAGCGTGCTTAGTTCACTAAAGTTATCAGACGTTAAACCCCGTAACGGGAACCAGTCTAAATAACTACCACCGGCAAAAAGCACAATTAAAAGAATGGCAAATAAGAAACCCGGAATAGCATAGCCAACAATAACGATGGAAGAAGTCCAAACATCAAAGCGGCTGCCGTGTTTAAGGGCTTTACGAATACCTAAAGGAATAGAAATTAAATAAATCAGCAGGGTAGACCAAAGCCCCAAAGAAATGGATACCGGCATTTTTTCGATAATTAAATCAGTCACACTACGCCCACGAAAAAAACTTTCGCCTAAATCAAAGCGTAAATATTGCCCGACCATTTGCATAAAGCGTTCATGGGCAGGTTTATCAAAACCAAATTGGGCTTCTAACTCGGCAATAAAACGGGCATCGACCCCACGAGAGCCACGGTAGGAAGAACCGCTATCATCACTTGAACGGCTTGCAACCGCTTCACCACCAGAAGAATCTATGCGAGTGCTGCTTAAACCATCCATACCGCCCATTTGCGCCATCACCTGCTCAATGGGACCACCGGGGGCGGCTTGGATAATCAAAAAGTTCAGCAGCAAAATGCCCAGCAAAGTCGGTGGAATTAATAACAAACGTCTTAGCAGGTAAGGCGCCATAGGTTACTCAACCCACCAAGTATCAATAGGCAAGCCATAATCTGGGCG
>JAAYGA010000324.1 GCA_012727935.1 Pseudomonadaceae bacterium
AAAGATAAAGACATGACTGTTCGTCTGCAAGCTCGTTACGCTTTCTAAGTAGTGGTTTAATCCAGTAACTTTCGCCTAGCGTTAGAAACACAACCCCCGCCTTGAAAAAGCCGGGGGTTTTATTTTGCCTAGCTTCAGCCCATCAAAATCTCATCCGTGTTTATTCGTGCAATCCGTGGCTTTGCTTTTAATAAATGTCAGGTATAAAAAAACCGACCTCTAAAGGTCGGTTTTGTTTAGTTATTAGCCGTTAAGCTAGTTAACTAAGTGGGGTTTACCACTTGTAAGCAGCACCAACGGTTACTGCAGTAGTGCCTTTGCCTTTCTTATCTTGAATAGTCGATAGGTCGTCGTTACCTACAGCTACTTCACCGTAAACTTTGAAGTTGCTAGCCATTTTGTAGTTAGCACCTAGGCCAAAGTCAACGCCATCGGTAGTGTCGTTATCCATAAAAGATACTAGCGCATAAACATCACCTGCGCCGTAGTTTACAGAACCGGTTAGGTTAGCAAGCATTAGGTCGCCAGTGTTTTCTAGTACAAGGCCAGCACCAAAAGCGTCGGTTGCGTATAGAGCACTTGCAGCAAAAATTGGCTTGGCTTCTTTACCAGCTGCGTTAGGTGCTGGGTTACCTTTTTTGTTGTTCTGATCAACAGCTAGACCAAAAACTAATTCGTCATTTACAGCGAAGGTAGCAGCTGCTTCAACGTTCCACTGCTCTTTACCATCATTAGAGGCTAGAATTGAACCTGCAGCTGGTACAGTGCCGTTACCGTAAGCTGAATCTTTAGATGCATAGTGCTTAATGCCTAGGCCAAGTTTGAAACCATTTAAATCATTGGTTTCATAAGCAATCGCAGTACCGCGAGAGTTAACATCACCAGTATCTAGTGAACGGTAGCCAAGGTTTTCCATGATGTCAGCTTGTTCAGTAACCATAGTGTAGGTAATTGAATCAAAGTTACCGGCTTTAACCGAACCAAAGTCACCCTTAACACCTAGGTAAGAGTTACGTACTGTCCACTCACCACCATCTGCTGCTGCGGCTTTAACGTTGTTTTGAACGCCTGGCTGGAAACGGAATTCAAAGTTAGTGAAAGCGGTCATGCCGTTGTCTAGTTTGGTGTCACCAGCAAAACCTAAACGTGAACCTTGGTTCTGAATGTTGTTTTCGCCATCAAGGTTTTGTAGTTCTAGCTGAACTTTACCGTAGCTAGAGAATGAACCTGTTTCTGATTCATAAATTTTTACAGCAGCGTTAGCAGAAGTTGCAGCTAGAGCAGCAATAGATGCGGCAATCAGCGTTTTTTTCATTAGATATTTTCCATTTGTTTGTGTGAACTTTCTGGTTAATGAGGTCTGCTAGTTAAGTTTAGAACAGGCAGTCCAAAAAATTTCGCTGAACAACAATAATAACTATTTAAGAATTTTGCAAGGCTGGTTTAGTTAAATGCCTATAATTTGTAGCACTATCAGTATTATTTATGGCAAATTCAAGGTTATGTAAGGTTATTCACTAGGTGTTAACAATTTTTTTTAAGCACCAAGTTTTAGTGGGTTACATTATACTGGAATTATTCTACTTATCTTATGTTGCTAATTTATGACACTTACGTCTAATGATTGCTAAACTTAATTACCATTAAATGGGGTATAAAAAATGCAGTGGATTAAAGTTTGTAAAGAAGAAGAGTTGGTTGAAGGCCAGTTTATTGTTGTTGAAAATGATGAAGGGGATGAAGTGTTAGTCGCCCGTGCCGAAGGAGAGCTACTGGCTGTGGTTAATGCTTGTTCACACGATGGCCGTGGCTTTGAAGGGGGTTGCATTGAAGCTGGCTTATTAATTTGTCCCCGCCACGGCTCACGTTTTTGTTTACGCAGTGGCAAAGTACTTACGCCACCTGCTTACAGCGACATAGAAACCTTTAAAGTTAAGAGCGAAGCCGGTATTATTTTAGTGCAGGCTTAGCCCTTTTTGCCCTAGTGATTCTAGCCTAAAGTGGTTAAATTCACCGGGGCTGCTGATTAGTTCTACAAGCCTTGCTTTTTCTACACCTTGGCTGTAACTAATTTCAACTTTCTGCCCTTCCCGAAAGGGTAATAAGGGCGTTATTAGCCCTGCAGAAACGCCCAACACGGGCAGTTCAGGTATTAAAAAACCGGGCATGTAATCTCTAGGTTCGCCTACTTTTATAATGGGCTTTACTGCACAAGGCTGCATTCTTCCACCTAGGCGCTCCACCCCAAGTTGCTGACCTTCAGCAGCTTCCCTTACCCACCTAATTAAGCCTGCCTGCCAAGGTTCGCTGGCTTTTTCTTTAAAGGCAACTAGCTCGCCCGTTTTTAGCTGATCGGCTGCTTCGCCTAACCAAAAAAGGCAATAGCCTGTGGCGCTAGCATTTATTTGTACTAGCTGGTGAACAGGGTGGCGTTTGCTTAGTTCTTCTTCTAATGAAGTGCTAAGGTTGCTTTCCATTTCTATTAGTTGAATATTGCCGCTGCTGTTGTTTTCGCCTGTATCAAAGGCTGCTGCCCAAGGGTCTTGTAAGTTGGTGTTGTTTAAGAAAGGGTTGCTTTTTATTGCGCCTTTAGCAACGTTGCTGCCTGCTATTAGGGTGTCTAGTGTGCGTTGATTATTCATGTGAAAGTGTACGCTGCGTAGACCAAGTACTAACGTTATGGGTTCGTTGGTGGTAATGCGTGGCGTTATACGCGTTGAAACTTCACCTAAACAGGTGGCTAGGTGTTGAATAAGGCGTTTACTTAAATTGCTTTTGGCTAGGGTTTCTTGCAGCGTTTCTGCCAACATGCGGGTGTCTAAGGCTAACCCCCGATATTTTGCACCGTTACTAAGTTGTGGTTTGTTTTTTTCTTCGGTGTTTAAAGTGGCGCGTTTGGGTGCATAGTTATTTTCAGCAGTAATAACAAACAGCCGGTGTGGGTGGTTATAGGCTAGGCGATTAATTAACCGGCTCCATTCGGCTAGCAGTGGGTAAACTTGGTTTATTTCGTCTCTACGCAAGCTTTCTGCTTGTATTAGCCCCAGTAGAAGGGCTTGAAAATAGACTTGTTCACAGTTTAACGGGGCGGTTTCTTTTAAGTTTTTATGTTGTAAGCGGCTTTGGCAAGCTAGGTTATAAAGTAAGTTCAGTTCTTGCCAGCTGGTTTGGGGTGCATTAACGCTTAACAAACAAGACCTAAGAATGAGGGCGCTGCTATTTTCTAGTGCGGCAAACAAAGCTTGTAACAGGCTGCGTGCTAAGAGGTGTGGCAGTAATTGTTCTCTTAATTTAAGCAGGTCATTAATAACCCGCTTATACCCTTGAGCTAGGTGTTGTTGCAGTGCTTGAGCTTGGTCACCTTCTTGTTGCAGGTGGCTGCCTCTGTCTAACCCTTGCATTACTTTATTAACGGCAGGCTGTAGCAGATTCAACCATTCTAAACGGCGCAGGGGAATAAATTTAAGCTGGTTAAATTCTGTGAGTAGGCCGTTTAATTTTTGACTGCAAATGCTTGGGTGGGCAAAAGGCAGTTCGCCAAGCCAGCTTTCTAAAGCATCGAGCCTAAGAGTGCAACTGTCGAGTTGCTCAAGGGTGAGTTCAGGAAGATCAAAAAATAACAAGCTCATGGTGCTTTCAATTCTCTTTAGTTTTATTGCCAGCCTTGGCTACCAACCTAGCGGAGTTTTTGCGGGTTGGTCCGGATATTCACGCACTAATTTGGGTACTAAAAAACCGGGTAAACGTGCTAATAATTCTGCATAAATTTGCCTAGCTTGTGAGTCGTCTACTGCAAAATGTGCTGCGCCTGCAACTGGGTCAAAAGCATGTAGATAATAAGGCAGTACGCCTTGGGCAAATAAACTTTCTGAAAGTTCTGCAAGAATATTAGCCTGATTGTTGACTTTATGTAATAGCACACTTTGGTTATACAATAATATATTTGCATCTTTAAGAAGCTTTAAGGCTTGAATTAGCTCCTTGCCTATCTCTTGAGGGTGATTAATGTGTAGCACCATAATCACTTTTAATCGGGTTGCGGTTACCCAGCTTAAAAATTCTTGGTTAATGCGTGCAGGAATAACGACCGGTAAACGGGTATGGATTCGCAGCCGACTAAGTTGTGGTAGGGTTTCTAGCTGTTCTACTTGGGCAGCAAGGCGCTTGTCGGGTGTGGCTAAAGGGTCGCCGCCTGAAAAAATGATTTCATTTACACTGGGGTGTTTTTGTAAATAGTTTAATATGGCAGGTGTGCCGCTGGAACTTAGGCTGTTTTCTGCATAAGGAAAGTGCCTGCGAAAGCAATAACGGCAGTTAATAGCACACGCACCACTGGTGGTAAGTAACACGCGCGACTGGTATTTATGAATTAAACCTGGCAAAGGGTTGTAAGCTTGCTCTTGCAAGGGGTCGGTTACAAAGCCTGGGGTGGTTAAGCTTTCTTGGC
>JAAYGA010000392.1 GCA_012727935.1 Pseudomonadaceae bacterium
CTTTCTAAGCCGCCTATGTGGCGGTGAACAAAATAGGCCGGAAAGTCACTTCCCTCAAAAATTTCTAAGCCGCCTATGTGGCGGTGAACCAGATGCTTATCAGGTGGGTAGGCCGTAGTAATTTCTAAGCCGCCTATGTGGCGGTGAACCCTTCTTTTGCTGCTCTTGCCGCCTGGTGCATTTTCTAAGCCGCCTATGTGGCGGTGAACGAGAAGTACCTAAGAGTGCCAGAGGGCGGCAATTTCTAAGCCGCCTATGTGGCGGTGAACAGTAATATAAAAGCATAAAAAACAGCTACAACAAAGACTTAGCCAAAAATATCAAAAAATACCTTTGTTTTAAGCCCTGTTGTAACCAATTGATTTTAAAGCAAATTTTTAAGGAGCGCAAATTTAGGTTAAAAATGGGGTACAGAAGTAATCTGTGTCCCGCGCTGTGCACTTAGGCCGTAGCAGTTAAAACGCCCTTCTTGTTCTGCGGCTAGCTCTATGCGTTCTATAAATAAAGGAAACCGGGTGGATCCACTAGGGTTCTTAGCTCTGGTTTCTTGACTTTCTAGCCAAATAAAGGGGAGCTTAGAGCCAACTTTAGGTTGACTCTTTTGTAACTGCTGCAAGCAAACATCTAGTTCTTGTCCCGACTGCTTTGACCATAAAATGGCTTTTTCCACAGTGTCCTTATTTACTCTAGCCTGTCCTTTAATGTGCTTACGCACAAAAGCTACCCACGTTTTGGAATCAGGTACAGGTTGAATAGACTTCAAATGGGTATAATCCTGCAGTCGTTTTAAGTGCTTGACTAAGTTAAGCTTTTCAAGCTGCGACTGACTATTTGCCAACACCCTTAACTTGCTGCCTAACGGAAAGCTACGGCTATTGTATTCTGGGAAACTCACAGCAATTGCGCTGTGCTGCTCATCGATTTTTTGCTCTACCAACGCAATATGCACTTGTTGATAAACCTTGTGCCAAAGGAAACCCAAAGCAATATCAGCATCGGGCAGCAGGCTAATGTCTTGGTAGTAATTCATAATCCACCTTATTTATCACTTTCACCAAATACACCACCGCGTACTAATACAGCCATTACATAATGCTCGTCTTCTACATTAGCTAATGCCTCACCTCGTGCCCACTTATCAAAATGGGTATAAAAGTCCTGCTTTTCTTTAGGAGTACGGAAGGCTGTACCTAAATTTGTTACCGCGCCATACGGTTCAATAGCTATAGGCCCAGCACTTTTTTCTGGATCAGAAAACGCAGGATACCAGGTATCGATAGAGCGTAATGCATTACCAATTTTCTGTGAGTGCATGGCGGCATGATCTTGTACATGGTACAGAATTTTGCTTTTGGCACCTTTGCCTTTATCTAATACCAACTCTTCAGAAGGATACACTTCTTGGGCCTTGCCTAACAAAGCGTAAGTGACAACTTCTAGCATCAAGCTGCTATCACCACCGCATAAAGCTTGTGCGATATGATCCGCTAAAGAATTCAGTGCCTCATCAGTATGATCAAAATGACGAGTACTGTAATCATTAGCATTAAAGAGCCAGCTTGTACCTTGGTCACTATTTAATACTTTAACGTGCACTTCAATTTGCTCTGCACCCACTCGGTTACGCCATAAAAAACGAGCATTGGCAATATTCGTCGCATACCGTTTGGCTAATTCCTTAAAGCCTTCTTTTTCTATATACGCTTTTGCTGCTGTTTGATAGCTAGCCTGAAAAGCAGCATTATTACATGCAGATGGGGTTTCCACTCCACCTAATACCTTGAGCGTAAAGTAATGCCTTAAGGTGTCTTGCTCTACGCCAAGTGAGCAGGCGTCTACCGTTTGCAAGTTCGGCTTTTCTACTTCAGCATCTAATTTGGCTGGGTCATTTTTCAATGCTGCTTTTAAGCGATTAGAAATAGTCCCACGCACCGATTTTTCTTGAAGTGCAAGAGGAGTAAAGCTCTCTTTATCTGCCCAAGTCGTACCATAAAAATACCCATCAGAGGGGACTAGCTTTTTTTCAAAGGCAAGTACAGAAGCTACATTTTTAACTTTAGAC
>JAAYGA010000325.1 GCA_012727935.1 Pseudomonadaceae bacterium
AGCATTAAGTTTGTGTAATAAGAAAAAGACTTACTTCCCAACATAGCTGTTCTTTCCTCATTATATTAACTGTGAAGTAGGCGAATATTTACGCTGGGTAACAGAGCAAAGTATTCAGCATAGCTTTATTACTGCAAGCACCACTTTAGCCCCAACTATACGGCCTATAACACCCAAGCTAATGCGCCCTTTATTACAAGCTTTGCAAGAACAAAGGCGTATAGAAGTTAACTACATTTCTATTAGTAACCCAAACCACGAAGGGCGAATTATTGTACCGCATCAGTTAGTTAATACAGGGCAACGCTGGCATTTACGTGCTTGGTGTGAAAAAAGCCAAGGCTTTAGAGACTTTGTATTAGGGCGCTTTCAAGGTAATGCAGAATTATTAGATAAAAGCACTGTTAGTGCAGATGATGATGTTGCCTGGCATACACAAGTAACACTAATTTTTGCACCCGACCCACGGCTAGATAAAGCACAAAGGCAAGTGATTGAGTTTGAATACGCCATGCAAAATGGACAGCTTGAAATAGTTACTCGTGCCTGCTTTGTTAGCTATAAATTACAACTGTTTAATATAAATCCACGCATTTATGAAGCCGATGCTAAAGCTCAACAACTGGTAATCGTCAATAAAGATGACATTAAACAGTGGTTATTTAATTAAACTACAAAATAAAAGCTAAAGACTGTCGGTTTTGTTTACAGTGTTTTTATACAGGCTTGTAATTAACTGATTTTTTTAGCATTGTAGGGAAGTTGTTTTTTAAAAAAACTAAGGAAGGTTATGTTAAGGCGAAAAATAATAACAGCAAAACCAGAGGTTCATGTCGTTGGTTTTAGTGATTGCCCAGCTAAAACTTTTGAAACTGAGCATGGTTTTAAGCTAGGCCGTAGTGTAGAAAATCACTGTCATATAGTTGGTGAAGTTGCACGTGAAATAATTCGTCGCCTCCCTACTAAGCATCTTTTCCCTTCTGGTTCGGCTTTTACTGCAGCTACTCATGATGTCGGTAAAGTTAGTCCAACTTTTTATAACAAGCTGATGCGTGCTTGTGGTTTGCCATTAATTCCTAATGTTAATCCAGATTTAGAAAAACAATGGGGTGGTCATGCGGGCGTTAGCCAGCTAACTGTTAAGGCGATGAATGCACCTGAGCATATTCCTGAAATTCTAGGCCAGCACCATGGGTTCACACCGCCTATCATTGGTAAGCGAGCTAACGACGATGTTTTTGGTAGTACTGCTTGGCAGCAAGAACGAGAAAAGCTGGTTATTGCATTAAAAGAAGCTTTAGGAGAAAGCTGGCCAAAAATAGAGTCTTATGCCCAAGCCCGTTTATTAGCTGGTTTAACAACAGTGGCAGACTGGATAGGCTCTGGCGAATACTTTGAAGACCCAACAGTTAACTGGCAAGAGAATATAAGTTTGGCGCTTGATAAAGCTGGCTTTATACAACCTACTTATAAAAAAGATTTAAGTTTTGAGCAGGTCTTTGGGTTCTCGCCACGAAAAGCACAAAGTTTATTAATCGAGCAAGCAGCTAACCCAGGTATTTATGTATTAGAAGCACCCATGGGATTAGGTAAAACTGAAGCTGCACTTTATGTTGCTTATCAACAATTGGTATCAGGTCGTGCCAGTGGTGTTTATTTTGCCCTTCCTACCCAGCTTACCTCCAATAAAATATTTGAACGCTTTCAAGGTTTTCTTGCCCAGATACTAACGGAAGACTGCCAGCAACGCTCACTACTGTTGCACGCTAACGCTTGGCTTTACGACACTGATATGGGTGAAGAAGGACGGCCAGGTGGTGCTTGGTTTAATCAAGCTAAACGTGGGCTTTTAGCGCCTTTTGCTGTGGGTACAATTGACCAAGCTTTAATGGCAGCTATGCATGTAAAGCACGGCTTTGTTCGTGCCTTTGGGTTGGCTGGAAAAGTCGTAATTCTTGATGAAGTGCATACTTATGATGCCTATACAGGCACGTTGTTAGACGCTTTGGTGAAGCTGCTTCGCGAACTGGATTGCACAGTTATTATTCTAAGTGCCACCCTTAACCAAAAGCGACGCCAGCAAATTATTGACAGTGAAACAAGCTCAATGGCTTACCCATTAATTACATCATTACCTCAGCAAGCACAAGCTGTAACAGAAGTTGCTATACCTAAAGGTGAATCAAGACAAGTACAGCTAACATTACAAGAAAATAATGACTTAGCCCTTGAAGAAGCACTCAAACGTGCAGAACAAGGCCAGCAAATTTTATGGATAGAAAATACAGTTAAAGAAGCACAAGAACATTACCTTGATTTGGCTGCACGCGCTAACGAATTAGGCGTAGCTTGCGGTTTACTGCATTCGCGTTTCACTTTACATGATCGTCACAATATTGAAGAGAAGTGGGTAGGTTTATTTGGTAAAGCTGGCTGGCCACAACGCCAACAGCAAGGTCGAATTTTGGTGGGTACGCAAGTGTTAGAACAATCTTTAGATATAGATGCTGATTTGATGGTGAGCTGCTTTGCACCTACAGATATGTTATTGCAGCGTTTTGGTCGTTTGTGGCGACATGAAGATACACCTCGTTGTTCATTTGCTAAACCAGAAGCTTGGTTATTAGCGCCTAAACTAGAACCTGCAATAGAGAACCCAACAGCAGAATTTGGTTCCAGTGCTTTTGTATATAGCCCTTTTGTGCTCTGCCGCAGCTTAGAAGTTTGGCAAGATAAAACTCAAGTTAGATTACCCGATGATATTCGACCACTGATTGAAGACACTTATGTAAGCCGCACAGAGCAAGGCGCAATGGTGCGTTGGTTAATGGAGCTAAAAGAAGGCAGCCGCAACAAAGCAGGACAGCAAACTTTACAGCAATTAGCCAAGGTGTCGTTAGCTCAAACCGGCGTAACCTTGCCTGAAAGCAAAGCCCAAACACGCTATAGCGAAGCTGATAACTTTGAAGTGCTTATTTTGCGCTCGATTAAATACGACCAAGAAAGTCAGTCAGGTGTGTTGGTCTTAACCACAGGTGAGCAAGTTGTTTTACCTTTAAATCGTTCTAAATTAAGCAGAGCCGAATGGCGTAAACATACCGCCAAGTTAATGCAGCACCTTGTGGCGGTGCGTATTGCTGATGCACCCAAACAAGTAGCTATGCAGCTGTTAAAAAACTTTGGTTTACAGCATTGTTTTTACTTAGGTAACTCTGATTGGTCTGAAGATGAAAGCTTATTAAGAGTTGCTTTGCTAACCGAAACTGATGAACTAAAAGGAATAGAGCACATGACTATTCACGATAAATACGCTTTGGAATACCGAGATGATTTAGGTTATCAGGTAATCAAAAACTAGGAGTTACCAATGGAAAACCGCTTTAACTTAATTGATGAGCCTTGGATACCCATTACCGACCAGGGAAGGGTAAGCCTAAGGCAAGTATTTAGCCAACCTGAATACCGCAGCTTGGGTGGTAATCCGGTTCAAAAAATTGCCTTATTAAAATTATTGTTAGCTATCGCGCAAGCAGCAGCTACACCCAAAGATGAACAAGAGTGGCAGGCTTTAGGCGTGAAGGGTTTAGCAGAGCGCTGTTTAGCCTATTTAGAAAAATGGCACGACCATTTTTATTTATATGGCGATAAACCTTTTTTGCAAATGCCAGCAATCTCAGCTGCTAGGGCGCTTTCTTTTGGTGCATTTGTACCTGAAGTTTCAACGGGAAATACCACAGTTCTTAATTATTCTCAAGTTGAACGTGTGTTGAGTGAAGCAGATAGAGTTTTATTACTACTCACACAAATGGGGTTTGCCCTGTCAGGTAAAAAAACAGACAACAGTGTAGTTCTCTCTGAAGGTTATGCAGGAAAACAAAATGCTAAGGGTAAGCCGTCTTCAGGTAAGGCGGGACCGTCAGTCGGGCACATGGGGTTTTTGCATACATTTTTACTAGGTGAAAATTTACAAACAAGCCTTTGGTTAAATCTTTTTTCTGAGCAGAAGCTTACTCAATTGAATTTATATGCTGAAGGTATGGGGCAAGCACCTTGGGAAAAAATGCCTACAGGTGAAAATTGTGCTCAGGCAAAAATGCTAAAGCAAAGTCTAATGGGCAGATTAATCCCTTTATGTCGATTTTGTTTACTGTCAGCAGATGCCATGCATTATTCAGAAGGAATCGCCCATGCTAGCTATAAGGAAGGCATGCTAGATACCAGTATGGCTGTTAATTATTCCCTTAAAGACCCAAAAGCCTTATGGGCCGATCCTGAAAAACGGCCTTGGCGTGAGCTTACAAGTTTGTTGAGCTTCTTTGAGCAATCAGGTTCACAAGGTTTGCATTGTTGGCAAGTGGCTAATGGTTTAGATCGTATTCGAGATGCGGTAGATAGCTTTTCGATTTGGTCTGGTGGCTTGAGAGTGAGTAGTAATGCAGGTGAGCAATATGTATCAGGGAATAATGATTCTGTTGAATCCCAAGTAAGGTTAGAAAGTACAGTATTGGGTGAAATATTTTATAACCAGCTTAAACAAGAAATGGAAGCTTTAGACTCGCTTGCTAAAAACCTTTACGGGCGTGTGATGGGTTACTTTAAAGACCAAAAAGTTGATGGAGCAAAGGTAGCAGCCCAAGCTACGCAGTTATTTTGGCAGTTATGCGAGCGTGATTTTCAGACACTAGTTGATAACTGTGAACCTTCTGAAGAAACCAACAAAGTGCGCCAACAATTACGTCGTAAGTTCTCAAACTACCAACAACAAGCCTATGACTTTTATTGCCCTAAAGGCACAGCAAGGCAACTGGACTGTTGGGTACAGCATCGCCCTAACAATTTTAAATATTTGGCACAGGAGGCTTAATCATCATGCAAGCAGACCAACAAGCAATAACCGATAAAAAAATCACTAAAGAACAGCAGTTCGTTAAGTACATTATTGACCGTTGTAATAAAGACAAAGGTTTTGCTGCAAAGCTACGCCGTGCTGATAACCCTGCGACTGAATACCAAAGCTGGGAAATACTGGGGCCTTGGGTTGGATC
>JAAYGA010000003.1 GCA_012727935.1 Pseudomonadaceae bacterium
ATACGGCTTCTTCTTTGAACGCTTTAGAGTAGGTTTTATATTTACGCTTCTGATTCATCATTCACCTCAAGCTAGACTGGGTCTATTGTCTCTCATTGAAGTGTCTATTGGAATTAGACCAGAACAACCCTAGACCAAGCAATTTGGTCGCAAGGGATGTATTTAATTTTTGAATGCGATGAAGCAAGCTTTATGCTTAATATGCAGTCTTACCTTAGTTTGGTTCATCCCGATGACCGCCTTCTTTTAGAAAAAGCCTATGAAGAGGCCAAGCAAAACTTAGGCGAATTTCACCTTGAACACAGAATTTTGCTTAGCGGCAATAAAGTTAAGCATTTAGAAGTTCGGGGGCAATTTAAACTAACCGCAGAGGGCGACCTAGCATTTGCTGAAGGTGTTTCTCAGGATGTTACTGAAAGAGTTGAACACCGCGATGCTTTACAGCGATTAGCTTTTAAAGACACTTTAACTGATTTACCTAATCGCCGGTCACTTGAAGACACACTACTAAATGAAATGAACGCTTGTCAGCAGCAAAGCCTGCGTTTAGCCGTGGTGCTTTTAGATTTAGACAGCTTTGGTGAAGTAAACAGCCAATACGGTGCTGCGCTAGGCGATTTGTTATTAAAAACTTTAGCCCAGCGTTTGCAACTACTGTTTAACAACAAGGCCGTTATAGCAAGGGTGGGTGGCGATGAATTTGCACTGTTATTTACCCAACTTCAACCTGAAGCCAGTTACTTCAAGAAGCTTAACCAGTTATTAGAAGTAATTAGCAAGCCCATAACTATTGAGGGTTTAGTTATTGTTTTAACGGCAAGTGTAGGTGTTACTGAATACCCTCAGCCAATAGCCGTTGCAGGTGAACAGCTGTTACGCCAAGCTCAACAAGCAGTGTTTCAAGCTAAAATGTTAGGTAGAGGCCGCTTGCATCAGTACGATATTAGCTCTGAAATTGATGCACGCCAGCTAGTCGATAATTTGGAACAAATTCGTAAAGCCTTGCAAGCAGGTGAATTTGTTCTGTATTACCAACCCAAAGTGAATATGAACACGGGGCAGGTGTTTGGTGCCGAGGCACTGATACGTTGGCAAAAAAATACGGGGGAACTTGTTCCGCCGGGGCATTTTCTGCCTGCTTTATTTAATAATTCACTGGAAATTGAACTGGGAGATTGGGTTATTCGCACGGCGCTTGCTCAGATGCAATTATGGAAGCAGCAGGGGCTAAGCCTTCAAGTGAGTGTGAATGTAACTAGCCTACAATTATTTGAAGATCAGTTCGTTGAAAAGCTTAGTAAAAACCTTGCCGACTACCCAGATATTCCACCTTCAGCTTTGCAGCTAGAAGTGCTTGAAAGCAGCATGTTAAACGACTTTGCCTTAGTTTCAGGTGTTATGCATAGCGCCCGCAAGCTGGGAGTTAGTTTTGCCCTTGACGATTTTGGCACGGGCTATTCATCACTAGCCTACCTTAAGCACCTGCCTGCCAGTGTCTTAAAAATTGACCAAAGCTTTATACAAGAAATGATGGAAGATACTGATGATCTCTCCATTATTTCAGGTGTTATTGGCATAGCAAATGCTTTTGGTATGAAGGTTATTGCTGAAGGCGTTGAAAGCATTGAGCAGGGGAATTTACTACTTAGGCTGGGTTGTGAACAGGGGCAAGGTTACGGTATAGCAAGGCCCATGCCAGCCGGTGATTTTTTAGGCTGGATTAAACACTGGAAAGCTGCGCCTTCTTGGGTTGGGCAACAGCCGGTTGGCATTCAAAACTTGCCGCTTATTTATGCTGAAGTAGAGCATTATCACTGGGTTAAGCAGGTCGAACAATGGTTAATAGGCAAGATTAAAAGCCCACCCACCTTAGACCAACGCCAATGCAAGGTAGGCATTTGGATTGACAGTGAATCGCCTTTTGGCCTTCACCCCAGCTTTTCT
Organism: Pseudomonadaceae bacterium; assembly: GCA_012727935.1. Classification (GTDB taxonomy): domain Bacteria; phylum Pseudomonadota; class Gammaproteobacteria; order Pseudomonadales; family Halomonadaceae; genus Marinospirillum. The sequence continues at coordinate 1,945 of JAAYGA010000003.1, forward strand.
AAACTTGTTAGCTTACACAGTGATTTACATAAACTAGTGGCTGAGGTTATAGCAGCACAGAAGCTAGCACCAAAAAACGAAGCTAATTCCAAGGCTGCACAACTATTTATGGCACAAATTAAGCAGCAGCAAACTTTGTTTATTAATGAGCTGCGAGGACTAATTGGGTAATCTAAACTAAGTAGCTCCTAGTTAAGTAACCCAGCCTCACGGTAAAACCTTGCAGCCCCCGGGTGTAAGGGTGCAGTAAGGCTGGCTTTAACCATGTCTGTTTTTACTAGGCCGACAAAAGCTGGGTGCAGGCGAACAAAGGCATCAAAATTATCAAACACGGCTTTAACTAGCTGATAAACCTGTTCTTCCGAAGTTTCAGCACTGGTTACTAGGGTGGCGGCTACACCAAAAGTTTCTATGTCGTTGGGGTTACCGTTATATTCACCACCTTTAATAACGGCACGGCGGTAATAGGGGTATTGTTTTAGTAGTCGGTCAACATAGTTGCCACGAATATTAACTAGGTTACTTTTACAGCTGCTGGTGGCTTCTTTAATAGCACCACTAGGATGACCAACAACATAAAGCATGGCGTCAATTCGATTATCACAAAGCGCACTAGACATTTCTGCTGCAGGTAAGTTTGCGGCTAGCGCAAAGGTGCTCATACTTTGGCCGCGTATAGCTAGCAATTGTTCTGTTGTAGCACGCTGGCCAGAACCCAGATTACCTACATTCACTCGTAAGCCTAGCAGGTCATCAAATTCTTTTACGTTAGCATCGGCACGGGCAACCACCGTAAAAGATTCAGAATGAAGTGAAAAAAGGGCGCGTAGGTTTGTGTAAGCACCTACCTCTTTAAACTGCCCTTCGCCACGGTAAGCGTTATATTGCACATCTGACTGGACAACACCAAATTCTAACTTGCCAGCACGAATAGTGTTTACATTATAGGCAGAACCTAGCGTGCTTTCGACCGAGCAGCGAATGCCGTGTTCTTTACGGGTGCGGTTAACTAGGCGGCAAATGGCACCCCCCGTTGGGTAGTAAACACCCGTAACGCCACCCGTTCCTACAGTAATAGCCGTTTGTTCTACTGCTTGGGTTGGCTTGCTCATCAGCGCACTAGTCAAACCTAACGTTGCGGTGATTATGGCCATTGCCAGTGTTTTTTTTAGCCTTAACACGTTTTGAATCTCCCAAGCAGTTTTATTTTTTAAAGTTGTTTATTTATAGTAAGCATTTTTAGTAACTGTGTGGTCTGTTTCATCACGAATACCTCTAAGCTGGGGCAAACGCTCCATCAAGGTTTTTTCAACGCCATCTTTTAGGGTTAAATCAACCGCTGAACAACCCTGACAACCACCACCAAACTGCAATACGGCAACACTATCTTCGGTCAGTTCTATCAACTTAATTTCGCCACCGTGCGCGGCTAAACCTGGGTTAATGTCACTGTAAAGAATGTAATTAATTTGGTCTGCTAAGGGGCTATCGGCACTCACTTTAGGCATTTTAGCATTAGGCGCTTTAATGGTGAGCTGGCCACCCATGCGGTCTGGGTTAAAATCAACCACCGCTTCATCTAAAAAGGCTAGACTGTTTTTTTCTAAATACACTTTAATTTTTTCTAGCTGAACTAGCTCATCGGTTGGCTCTTCTTCGCCGGGGCGGCTATAGGCCAAGCAGGTTTCAGCATAGGGCGTACCAGGTTGAGTAATAAAAACCCTTACCGACATGCCTTCAACATCTTGCTTAGAAAGTAGCTCTGCAAGGTAGCTTTCGGCACTGGCAGTAATTTCTAATGGCTTACTAATGACTTCTGACTCGCTCATTGGTTTTGCTTCCTCTGTAGAGATAAGGCTTAATTTGTGAACATCTTATGATAAATCAAGCCTGAAGGACAATACCCTAGTGTTTTAATGGGTCTTTTTATATGACCTCAACAAGCACTTTTTGTTACACTAGCGCAAATTATTATTTCGGAGTCAGTCGCCTCAATGAATACCCTTGCTAACGCCGCCAAGGCACGTATTGCTACCCTTAAACAAAGCCTAGAGCAACGCCTCGTTATTCTTGACGGTGGCATGGGTACGCTTATACAAAATCAAAAACTTGAAGAAGCCGATTTTAGAGGCGAACGCTTTGCTGATTGGCCTAGCGATGTTAAAGGCAATAACGACCTTTTAGTC
>JAAYGA010000326.1 GCA_012727935.1 Pseudomonadaceae bacterium
ATTTCATCCAGAAGACCAAGGCATTGGCTAGCATTAAGTTTTTAAAATTGATTAAAAGCCTTTAAAGCTGATTAAAAACCATTAAAAAGCCCCTGAATTTGCTTGCTTATTTTTTATAAGCTTAAGCTTCAGAGGCTTTTGTTATCTAAAAGCAAGGCTGCTGTTTTTAAATTTGCAATGCAACGATGCCAGCCACAATAAACACAATACCAATCAAACCTTGCTTACCTAAACGGGAATTAAACACGTAACGGTCGATTAATACGGTGCCCAACACACCTAAACTGCCCCAAATAGAATAGGCAACACCCAACGGCATGTAGCGCACAACAAAGCTAAGCAAAACAAAGGCAGCCATAATGGCTACTAAGCCCGCCACGCCCCAAGTCACACGCTTAAACCCCTTGGAACGCTTAATGCAGTAAAGAGACACTAAATCTAAAGACACTGAACCTAAAAGTAAGGACACTGGAATAATCATGCTGCTAGCTCCTTCGCCACTTTAACCAACGAAATTGCTTGAGGTTGAGCTAAGGCAGCTTGCTCTTCTTTAGGCCCTTTATCAAAAGTCACCAGCATTAAACCAAACATCATCAATGCTACGGCGAGTATTTCACCAAGGCTTAAGTATTCACCAAAAAATACAACACCAGAAAGGCCAATAAGGAACAAACCTAACCCTTCCCAAACAGCGTAAGACACGGCAAGTGGAATGCGAATAACTGCACGAGAAAAGGCATAGAAAGAGAAAGAGATCATCACCGCCATTAACAAATAACCTAGCGCTGGTGAAGAAGTTGCGGCAAATTTCATGCCAATGGTACTAATAACTTCAGCAAGAACCGCTAAAGCAAGCATTATCCAATAATACATTTTGAAACCCCTTGAGGGAGTCTCTGAAAAAACACTGCAAGTAAATAACTCGATTAACTCAGCGCTTTTTTAGAGCTTCCATACTTTTTTTTAAAATCAATACAACGGCTAAAAACAATAACTAGGATGAGGCAAAGCAGTGAGTGCTTTAGAGCTCACCACGCCAGGTGATTTCAAAAAGATGGGGTGTTAGAGAGGTGCTGAAGCCTAAGCTGCAACTAAACATAAATTCCCGAAAGTGGCTAAGATGCTGAAATTATAACACAAGCCTCAGTGAATTTGGGGCTTAATTTAAGCATAAAAAAACCAGCCGAACATAAATGAATGGCTGGCTAGCTATAATTAGACAGGTTAATTAGAAGCGCATATTGGCTGAAATCCAGAAATTACGTGATTTATCAATCACCTTGTAGTCATTTAACTTAGTGGCTTCCCAAGTGCCAGCATTATCTTCCCAATCCACTTCATAGTCTGAGAAATCAGTATCAAGCAGGTTATTCACACGAGCTGAAAGGGTAAGTGTTTCAGACACTGCATAACTGCCACCTAGGTGAAAAATTTGGTAAGCCTTATAATCGGGCAAGTGTTTACCATCTGCATCCCAACCACGTACACGGTCAGATTCTACATACATACCTAGGTACATATTCAAGTCTTGGCTGGCTTGCCAATCCAGAGTTAAGTTAGCCATGTGCTTAGCTGGTGTATCCGCTGAACTTGCCGAAGCACTGGTTGGATCACCCGTTAAAGGACGACCTTTAGCGGGCCCTTTGGTTACTTCAGTATCTGTAAAAGTATAGTTAGCTTTTAAAGAAAGGTTAAACGGCAGAAGGTAACGACCAGCCAGCTCTAAACCTTTAATTTCTGCTTCTGAAACATTGCCTTTATAGTTAATTTTTTGGTTAAAACCACCGTCTGCAACGCTTGCTGTCCACCTTGGATCAATATTGGCACAGGCTTTACTACCAGAAGGTGTTTCTTGGCAGTTATCAATATTTTGAATCTTGTCTTTAAACTGGGTCATAAACAAAGTGGCATTAAAAGTGTGCCCATCTTCAGCAGTAAAGTAAGCGGCTAGCTCACCACTGACACTGGTTTCAGGTTTTAAGTCAGGGTTACCTGCCCAAGGGCTAGTCCCTTGACCACCAAAACCGGTAATACCCGCATACAAATCAGAGGTTTTAGGTGTTTTATAACCCGTGCTTACGCCACCTTTAACTGTCCAAGCATCGGTTAAATTATAGACACCATAAACCCTAGGAGAAACATGCCCACCAAACTCATTGTGATCGTCGTAACGCACACCGCCGGTTAAAGTGAAATCATCAGTAATAGCCCAGTTATCTTCAGCAAAAACCGAGAACTGCTTGTGTTCTTGTTTTGCCCCACCTTTATAGCCAGAACCGACCATACCAAAAACATTATCGGTCATCTCTTGGTCAATAACCTGACCACCCACTACTACAAAGTGATCACCCAAAGGCATTTCTAATTTGGCGTCTAGGGTTAAGCCTTTACTCGCTAGGTCACGATTAGGACGAGGCAATAAATTATCTTCAACCCAAGCTAACTTATCTGCTTCACTAGCTGCCAGATCTCTAACTGCAATACGCTGCTCAATACTTAGTGGTAAAGATCGGCCATCATTTTTAGTTTCTAGGTGGGTCAAGGTCACTTCACTACGCCCCAAGTCCCACTTACCAATATGTGTTAAAGACATTTGATCACGCGAAGTACGCTGGATTTCTGAATAACCTACTCTTTCACTATCTAAAATAGTTTCTGCTGAATCGGTAATACCAAACTGAGCTTCTCTATTATCGTATTTTTGACGTGAAAGATCATAATCAAACAAAATTTCATGCTGGGCATTGGGTGTTAAAGCCAAACGAAAGCCTGCGGTGTGATTAGTGTTATCTGAAGTTTTTCCACCACCACCAAAACCAGTACTAGGCTTATAAAGTGCGCCGCTAGGATCGGTTGTTGCTGTGTACTCAGGTGTTGATTCTTCTTTATCATAAATAGAGCCACGCACTGTAAGGCCTAACAAGCCTTTAACTAGCGGGCCAGATACTGCAAAGTCGGTGGTGGTCTCATTGCCTAAATCTGAATCTTCTTGGAAAGTGCGGCCATGAGTAATAGAGCCAACCCACTTGTCAGAAACTCGCTTAGTGATGATATTAATAACACCACCCATCGCATCAGCGCCATAAAGCGTTGACATAGGCCCGCGCACCACTTCAATACGCTCAATCATATCCAGCGGTGGAAGGTGAGCTGACTGAAAACCACCAAAGTTATTTGGGTAAATATCACCATTGTTGTTTTGGCGCTTGCCATCAATTAACACTAGTGTGTAATCACTGCCCAAACCCCGCATAGCAATACTACCTTGGCCACTTTTATCTTGGCCTGTGCCTAAGTCGATACCTTCCACATCACGCATCGCATCTAGCAAGTTGGTATAGGGGCGTGAACGCAATTCAGCAGCAGTTATTACCGTAACACTGGCAGGCGCATCGGTTAATTTTTGCTCATGGCCTGCTGCAGTAACCACCAGCGTATCCATTTTTTGAGAGTCTTTAATAGCAACATCTTTAGCATAAAGCGCCGAAGAGCTGGCAAGTAAACACACAGCGATGGCTGCGTTTAGAGGCGTAATTAAAAAGGAAGGCTTGCTGCA
>JAAYGA010000327.1 GCA_012727935.1 Pseudomonadaceae bacterium
ATGTTCCTGATGCTTCATTCTTAAAGAGCGTTGACTCAAAGCGCGTTGTTGTTGCAAACCTTCTTGCTAGACAACTGCTGAATCAGAGGAGCATATTCTACAGCGTTTCTCCTCACTGTCAAGCGTTGCTTTGCTTAACTTTTAATCTTTTGTTGCTAGGAAATTCTTTCTTCCTGACAACGAGAGCCAATTATATAGAGCTCTCGCGTCAATGCAAGTACTTTTTTACTTAAATGCACTACCTGACTTAATACCGAGCTTTTTAAAGATTATTACTGCCGGACAAAAACCAGTAAAGCTAGCCTGAATCATGTTCACAGCAATAAATGCAGTAAACCAGATAAAGTTAGCGTGAACCTTCACTGTTAAAACTAGGCTTACTAAAATCATTACGCCTGCAAACACTAGCAATAGACGATCAACGTTCATGGTTCTCTCCAGTTATATTTAAGGTGATGCTTAATTAGTGCAATCTAACACTTAGTTAATTTTGCTGCAAGCCCACTGACTAACTCTAAGCCTTCCTATTATAGAAGCTGTTTGAGTGGCTTTTATTTTCTACACAAAATAAAATAGCTAGATAGAAGGATAAGGCGTTTTAAGCACAAGCAGGTGATTGACAGCAACTGTCTCTACGCCCTACTTTATTACGGCACGCTAACAAACAACCCACCCACCTTTCAACCAAGTCACCGTAGATTTTTAAGGATGCAACATGCTCACCAATATTTACTGGGTTACTGCTTTAACTATTATTTTTGCAGTTTTCTATCTAATTGCAGTACGCTTTTCAATGCCAAAGCTGGCATTTATAGTTGTTGCTTTACTGGGTATCACTAGCCACTCTTTTTATTATTTCTACTTAGAGCAACTGTTAGTTAAACATTATGGCGGTTCAATGGTTATACAAATACCTGATGGCCAGCACCACTTGGGTGTAACTTGGAAAGATGAACACTTATGGATAGAAAATTACGACCCTATTAAAAATGAGTGTATTTTTCGAGAATATTCACGCGGCAGCGTATTAGAAGGACAGGTAAAATTACGTAATTGCAATCCTTTGCTGCTGCAAGACAGGTTTATCAACACTCCCCCTTTGCCTTCGTCATCTGAAGCTGCTGAGTAATTTTAGTAGCTTAATTTATTACAGGCTAACTTAAGCCAATAACCTCACAAACTAGATTCACTCAACTTTTTTGTTACAAAAGGTTCAAGCCATTCATGCCAAGGATGGTTTAAGTCACCAATAACCATAAACTCAGGGTTAATAATGCTGGGTTTTTGGTTATAAATAAGCGAACGAAAAGACCAATCTAATACACGGCCACCGGCACCTTCAACAACCGCTTGTGCAGCAGCGGTGTCCCATTCACTCGTTGGGCCTAGGCGAGGATAAAAATCAGCGGCCCCTTCTGCAATTTTGCAAAGCTTAAGAGAGCTACCAAGTGGAATATGGTTAACTTCAGCACCAGCTAGCTGAAGTGCTTCTATAATTGGTTGCAGTTTTTCTGAACCATGCCTATGGCTAGCTACAACATCCATTTTAGGCCAAGATAAAGAACGTGTTTGTAATTTGCGGGCTTCGCCTTCACGTGGCTGTAAAAAACTACCGTAATAACGACTGCCATAATAGGTAACACCGCTAACAGGCAAATGAACCATGCCAAACACTGGCTGCCCATGTTCTATAAGTGCAATGTTAACGCTAAACTCTCCATTTCTTGCTAAAAATTCTTTGGTGCCATCTAAAGGGTCAACCAGCCAATAACGCGCCCATTGACGCCTTGCCGACCAAGCTGTTTCTGCTTCTTCTTCAGTTAAAACAGGCAAGCGAGGCATAAGCTGTGCTAACCCATTACAGATTACTCGATTAGCAGCTAAATCTGCGGCTGTTACTGGTGAAGCATCTTGTTTTTCAGAAGCAGCCCAAAGTTCTGGGCGAACATAAATACGCATAATCGCTTCACCAGCAGCATAACAAATACGCCCTAGTTCACGGGCAAGCTTATTTGGCTGCTCAAGCACCGTTGTATTTCTGAAGTCATTCTTGCTCATAGAGTAATTTTTCTCGAGTTAAAAAAAGTGCTGCGATTGATCGTGCCTCGTGAAAATCATCACTAGCCATTAGCTTGTTTAAATCATTTAAAGGATGCAAAACAACCTCTAGCGGTTCTGGCTCATCGCCTTCTAACTTGCAAGGGTAAAGGTCGCGGGCAAGCACAATGTCCATTTTATGCCCCATATAATTGGGCGCTAAAGATAACTGTGTTAGTAGTTCTAAACGGTGAGCGCCATAACCTGTTTCCTCCATTAATTCACGATTAGCGGCTGTTAACGCATCTTCACCTGGGTCAATTAAGCCTTTAGGTAAAGTAAGTACATAATCATGAAATCCACCAGCGTATTCTCGAATTAACACTAGCTCGTTATGTTCATTCACCGCCACTATCATAACAGCGCCATGCCCTTGACTGACTAGCCGCTCATAAGTTCTGTGTACACCATTGGTGAATTCAAGATGCAACTCTTCCACCTTGAATAACCGACTTTCAGCCACTATTTTACGCTGTAGAATTTTTGGGCGCTTGGGCATAACAAGCTTACTCCTTGAAAATAACAAAAGTGACTTAGCTTCATGAAGTCTTAACTTTTCGTTACAATGATTACTTGTATTTATTAGTAATGCTACTAGCCAACTTGTGTAGCTCTTTATTAAGCTAACAAGACTTACAACCCAATATTAAAACCAACAAGGGCTGGAAATGATTGACTGGAAAAGCATTAACACAGTTCTGCTGGACATGGATGGTACACTGCTAGACCTACATTTTGATAGCCACTTTTGGTTAGAACACCTACCACGCCGCTATGCAGAGCTACATAAGTTAGAAAGATCCACTATTGAAGCAGACCTTATATCACAAATTATGGCAGAAAAAGGCCAACTTAACTGGTATAGCTTAGATTATTGGAGCAATCGTTTTAATGTTGATATTCCAGCACTTAAGCGAGAGATTCAGCATTTAATTGGTTTTCGTGTTGATGCTTTAGATTTCTTGCAATGGTTAAAAGTAGCTCACCCACGCGTAGTGCTTGCAACTAATGCTGACCGCAAAAGCTTAGAACTAAAACTTCCTTTAACAGGCTTAGACCAATATGTTGATCTAATTTTTAGTTCAAGTGACATAGGCATTCCCAAAGAGGAACAAGGCTACTGGCACGCATTAATGGCAATAGAACCTTTTGACCCAGCAACTACTTTACTGATTGACGACAATGAAAGTGTGTTAGCTTCAGCCAAGCAGTTTGGCATTGCACAGCTTATTACCATTAGCCAACCCGACAGCCAAAGCCCACTAAGACAAATGACAGAATTTCCTGCGGTAACACGTTTTGCTGAACTACAACCGGTTAATAAACCATGAATAAAAACACCCTTGTAACTGAAGCTCTTCGCCTCGATAAATGGTTGTGGGCTGCGCGTTTCTTTAAAACACGTAGCCTAGCTAAAGCAGCCATAGAAAATGGTAAAGTGCATTACGATGGGCAAAGACCCAAAGTAAGCCGAACGATCACCTTGGGTGCTTTGCTGGAAATAACCCAAGGCTTTGATATAAAAGAAGTTGAAGTATTGGCTTTATCGGCACAGCGAGGCCCAGCAACTGAAGCGCAAAAGCTTTATAAAGAAACTGAACGCGGCCTAGCGAATAAAGTTGCTGCTGCAGAAAAGCGCCGACTAGCAGGTGATGCTAGCCTTGCGCCTGCTCAGCGACCCGATAAAAAATCGCGTCGTCAAATACATCGCTTTAAGCGACAGGAAAACTAAAAACCATGGCAAGCTCTACCACCCCTTTATCCGATCAGGTACAACGTTTTTTATTTGATGATACCGCCGTTCGTGGCGAACTAGTGCAGTTACATCAAAGCTACCAAGAAGTACTTATTAGACACAACTACCCACCGGCTATTGAAAAACTTTTGGGTGAGCTACTTGCAGCTGTAGCACTATTAACCGCCACCGTAAAACTTGAAGGCACGCTTACCTTAGAAGCAAGGGGCAAGGGTGAAGTTAGCCTATTAATGGCTGAATGCAATACAGGCGAACAAGGTGGTGACCAGTTACGCGCCATTGCACGTTACCAAGGCGAACCCACAGGCCAAACACTAACAGAACTGCTCCAAGGTGGGCAGCTAGTCATTACTTTAGATCCTTATGAAGGTAACCGTTATCAAGGCATAGTAGCACTTGATCAAGACACTCTAACTGCCTGTTTAGAAGGTTACTTTGCTAGCTCTGAACAATTGCCTACAAGGCTTTGGCTAGCAGCAGACAGCAAAGGCGCTGGTGGTTTGCTGTTACAAAGATTGCCCGATGATGCGCGCAATAAAGACCCAGACGCTTGGGTTAGAATTGGGCATTTAGCTGCAACAATAACAACTGAAGAGTTATTACACCTAGAACAGCATGATTTACTGCATCGTTTATTTCATGAAGAAGCGTTGCGTATTTTTGAACCCAACACCCTTAAGTTTGGCTGCACCTGTTCACGTCAACGCATTGCTAATGCACTGGCCAGTTTAGGCGAAGAAGAATTAAACGAAGCCTTAAAAGAACAAGGAAAACTAACAACTGAATGCCATTTTTGTAATACTAGCTACATCTTTACTAAAGATGACCTACCCGAATTATTAAATGAAGCAATAGTGACACCGCCACCTAATGCAAGGTTGCACTAAAAAACAGGACTAATTATTGCTGTAGTTACCTTTGGTTACTTTTTAAGCAAACCAAGAATAATTATTATTTATAGCTGTTAAGCTTTTGATAAAGCTAAAGTTTTTACCATGTAATGGTGCTACAAGGTAATTTAGTCATTTTTAAATAAACACTGCCACTACGCCTTGAAGACTTTTTTTGTCATAATAAGACTACTTTTAAGGTGTAAAAAACCTGTTACTACTAATAATGAAAAATATTAACGAGAACGCTGTGAAAACTTATACTAACTTAAGCAATGCCCAATTAATCGAATTGGCAATTCAACGCAGTGAAGGTCACCTTGCTGACAACGGCGCACTAGTCGTTAATACTGGCAAACGTACCGGACGCTCTCCATTAGATCGTTTTATTGTTGACGAACCTGGCACCTCAGCAGAAATTGAATGGGGTTCAACTAACCGCCCTTTTGATACTCAAAAATTTGATGCTTTGTGGGATCGTGTTAATAACTACCTAACTGAACAAGGTCGCTTCGTATCAGAACTGCACGTAGGCTCTGATCCTAAACACTACTTGCCAGTACGCGTTAATACTGAAACCGCTTGGCATAACTTGTTTGGCCGCACTTTATTTATTCGTCCCGACACTTACAACCAAGATTCAAAAGAAGAGTGGGAAGTTCTTAACGCAGCTAACTTCGTGTGTGATCCATCTCGCGATGGAACTAACTCAGACGGCTGTGTCATTCTTAACTTTGCTAAGCGTCGCGTTATTATTGCAGGCATGAAGTACGCTGGCGAAATGAAAAAAGCCATGTTCTCTGTACAAAACTTCCTGCTACCTGCTGTTGATGTACTGCCTATGCACTGTTCCGCAAACGTGGGTGAAGACGGTGAAACCACACTGTTCTTTGGTCTTTCTGGTACAGGTAAAACCACCCTTTCAGCAGACCCATCACGCTACCTTATTGGTGATGACGAACATGGCTGGGGTGTTGGTACTGTCTTTAATATTGAAGGCGGCTGCTATGCTAAGTGCATCAACTTATCACAAAAGAACGAACCCATTATTTGGGACGCTATACGCTTTGGTTCAGTACTAGAAAACGTAGTGCTAGACGACCGCCGTGGCCCTAACTATGCCGACGACAGCCTAACCCAAAACTCACGCGCTGCTTACCCACTAGAACACGTTGAAAAGCGTGTTGCTAAAAACCTAGCAGGCGAGCCTAACGCTATTATTTTCTTAACCTGCGACATGAGCGGCGTATTGCCTCCCGTTTCTATTTTGTCTAAAGAAGCAGCGGCTTACCACTTCTTGTCTGGCTACACAGCTAAGGTTGGCTCTACAGAAATGGGCTCCACTTCTGGCCTAGAAGCCACCTTCTCAACTTGCTTTGGCGCACCTTTCTTCCCACGCCCAGCCCGTGTTTATGCAGACTTGTTAATTAAGCGCATTGAAAGCTTTAACTCGCGTGTTTACTTGGTTAACACCGGTTGGACAGGCGGCGCTTACGGTGAAGGTGGTAATCGCTTCAGCATTCCAACCACACGCGCCATAGTTAACGCTGTACAACACGGTGCTTTGGTTGACGCAGAAACCGAAATGCTAGGAACACTAAACTTAGAAGTACCTAAGCATGTTGCTGGTGTTGATAGCAGCTTACTAAACCCACGTGAAACTTGGGCTGATAAAGATGCTTACGACCGCCAAGCTAAAGAACTAGCCGGCATGTTTGTTGAAAACTTCCGTAAATTTGCTGGTGTTGATGAAGCAATAATTGCTGCAGGTCCTAAGCTAAAATAACTAGCTTACCACCTAAACAGTAATCCAAACCCCACCTTAGCGTGGGGTTTTTTATATCAAAAAAACACAACTCTCTTGTCTCAAGCGCAAGGTTCTTGTATAAAGCCATTCGTTTACCATAAAATAATTACAGGTTAACAAGACTGGCTTTATAACTTAAAAAAAGGAACTGAAATGGAGCGCACCAAACTGCAAATGCTTGTGCTTACACTTATTTTTACTTTAGTAATCGCTATTTTTGCTCAGCTGAAATTCTCATTAACCCTTGTACCTATTACAGGACAAACCTTAGCCCTAGGCTTAGCTGCAACAGTTTTAGGCGCTCGCTATGCAAGCTATGCAGCAGGGTTTTATGTATTACTTGGGGCTTTAGGCCTACCAGTTTTTAGTGGCATGTCTTCAGGTTTAGACGTTGTATTTGGCCCCAAAGGGGGTTATGTACTTAGTTTTATTCCAGCAGCTTTTTTTATTGGCTTTTATCTGGAAAAAACTGCTTTTACAAAAAGAAATGCTTGGTTAGCGAATATTCTAGCCATGTTTTTTATTTTAAGTGTTGGCATGGTGTGGTTAAAAACTGTTGCTGACATTAGCTGGTCCAGAGCATTTTTTGGTGGATTTGCACCCTTTGTTTTAGGCGGCCTAATTAAAGCAGTTTTAGCAGGCTGGCTAGGCATACACCTAAGAAATTTAATTAGAAAAAAACAGCAATAAATCTTTAGTTTTAGCTTTATTAGCTAAATAGTAACCTTTGACCCACTTATTTAAGGCTTACCTTAACTACATCTTTTATAAGGTTTTACGGGCGGCAAGATAAGCGTTATAGTCACTGGTGCGGCTTCAGGTCGCAGGTTTTCAACTCATTCTTAAGGGGAAGAGTGAGAACATCTAAGGCATAATAAAGTCTTAGCAATGGTAATTTGATTCAAGGTTAATACCTTGCTAGGTTGTTTAAGCTTTAAGCAATTTAGCACCAAAAAAACTAAATAATGATGATGAGGATGTAACCTATGTCACAAATCAGCCGTCGTTCACTTCTGAAAAAAGGCCTTTTCGGTTTGGCTGCGTTACCTTTAGGTATGGGGGTTTTAACCTCTCAATCGTTTGCAGCTGGCTTACCAGCTTTAAGTGAAGACGCGCCTCAAGCTAAAGCACTTAAGTATGTAAAAGATGCTGCTCAAGCTTCTGGCCATGCCAAATACCAAGCAGGTCAAACCTGTGACAACTGCATGTTCTGGAAACCAGCCAACAATGGCTGTGCGCTTTTCCCACAGAACTCTGTTGAAGCAAAAGGCTGGTGCCAGTCTTACGTTAAAAAGCCAGGTTGATCTTAGCTTTTTAATCTAGCTTATAAAAACCCCAGTTAACTGGGGTTTTTATTTTACACATTTTAAGTATCGAAGTGATCTAGCTGCTTATTAAGCTGGCCAATCTCTGCTTGTATTAACTGGCTAGCACTTACCACCTGACTGGCTGCTTGGCTGTTTTCATCAGCAATACCAGCAATATGAACCAGCCGCTGATCTATATCTTGTGCAACCTGATGCTGTTCTTCTGCCGCTGCTGCTATTTGCGTATTCATACTTCTAATCATATCTACCGCACCCACTATAGTCTCTAAGGCTTCAGTCGCTTCTTCAACTTGTTTAACATTGGTTGCTGCTTCTTCTGAATAGGTAACCATCGCTTTTGAAGCTTTACCTGCTTCTGTTTGTAAATTAGCGACGATGCTTTCTATTTCACCAATTGAATCACGGGTACGGCTGGCAAGATTGCGTACTTCATCTGCAACCACAGCAAAGCCTCGGCCCGCTTCACCTGCACGAGCAGCTTCTATGGCAGCATTTAATGCCAAGAGGTTAGTTTGTTCAGCAATAGCCGTTATCACTTCTAATACTTTGCCTGCTGAATCCGTTTCTGCGCGTAAAGTTTGTAAACCTTTAGCGCCTTCTTTTAAGCTATTAGATAAACGCTTTAGCTGACCTGCCGTTTGCACCACTAGTTTTTGTCCTGCCCTAGCACGCTCATCGGCAGAGTCTGCAGCATCGGCAGCATTAGCGGCATGATTAGCCACTTCAGCAACCGTTGCCGTCATTTCATTCATTGCTGTAGCAACCTGATCTAAATCTTCATGCTGCTGACGAACACCATCACCCGTTGCTTGCGCTGCTTTAACAGCATCCTTTACGTGTTGACTGGTGGCTTGGCCTGTTTTTTTAGTTTGTACCATTAAACGTAGAACTTCTTCTTGCATACGGTTATAAGCAGTAAACATCTGCCCAATTTCATCTTCTTTATATTTAACCTTTAAGCGTGTTTTAAAGTCGCCCTCACCCACCCGTCGCATTCCCACTAAAAGCACTTGAATATTATCCATTAACTGGCGCATACCAAAAATACGCCCTAAAACTGATAACAGTAAAATACTGATCACACTAATAAAAGCTAACCACACCTGAAGTTTTTGGCTAGATTCAGCCTTGCGAGTCATCAGAACCACGGCTGTGTTCATTTCTTTTAGTAGAAGAACCGATTGGCTTTGAAGTTGCTGAATGCTTGATTGATCTTGCCTAACCAAGGTTTGCTCTAGCTTTAACTTCATTTGCTGCCAAAGCTTATCGACGTTTTGCATTTGTTGCTGAATTTCTAAGTCATCAAAAGCAGTAATATTGCGTTCACGATTACCAACCAATAAATCTTTATGAGCCAGCTCAAAGCTATTCATTGTTGCATCTAGCGTTGTTTTTTCTGTAACACCTTGCACAATTAAAAGGGCTTCTTTAGTCATTTTCTGGCTTAACATCCGCTGTGCGCCAGCTACATTAATTGTTTCAGGTGAAACAGACATGCTCATATAAAGAGCCACTGAAGCAGTAGCAGCTAAAACAAACATTAGAACGTAAGAAAAAAGAAACTGCTTATCTAACGTTTTCAAACCAAAAGCTCTTAAAATTGCAGTTAAAAGCGTGGCAATTAGGTTGCTCATAAACAAACCCTCAGGTAGCGGATACTTTGTAAATTAAGTAAAAGTGCTCCAATATATCCCGTATAATTTTTTAAACCAACGCATTGCATCATGTTAGGCTTGCAACTTTATTTTTCGAGGATAGATAGATGGACTTTTTACTAGATAAAGCGAATAACTTACTGCCCAGTATTTGGGCCACAGTCAACAGCCTATGGCCTTCAGTCGTTATCCTTATTGTGGGTTGGCTAGTAATAGGTTGGGTACATAAACTCGTGGTTAAAATCTTAAGCCGTAAAATGGATTACGCTTCAACATTTTTTTTAGGTCAGATCACTCGTGCTCTACTGTTAATTATATTATTTATTACTGTACTAAGTGAACTTGGCGTAAACACAACTTCACTACTTGCTGCTTTAGGTGCGGCAAGTTTAGCCATAGGTTTAGCCCTGAAAGATTCACTAAAAAACCTAGCTTCAGGGTTTTTACTAGTGGCATTAAAACCTTTTAAAAAGGGTGATTACATTGAAGCAGCAGGCACAGGTGGTAGTGTAGATAGGTTAACATTGTCACATACCTACTTAAAAACATCAGACAATAAAACTGTCATGATCCCCAACTCATCACTTATTCACACCAATTTAACTAACTATTCAACTGAACCTAGAAGGCGTTTAGATTTGTTCGTGGGTGTTAGCTACGACGATGACGTACGCCAAGTTAAAAAAATACTTTTACAGCTAGCCAATGACGATGAACGCAGCCTGAAAGAACCAGCTCCTTTGGTTGCTATTCTTAATTTTGGGGATAGCTCTGTTGATTTCACTTTACGTGTTTGGGTTAACTCTGGTGATTTTTGGGCGCTTAAGTGGCACTTAATGGAACAGATAAAAATCACTTTTGATGAACAAAAAATCACCATCCCTTACCCTCAGCGAGTGGTTCACCAAGCTGAATAATTAGCATTTTAATTTAAGCCATTAATGCAAATATTTCGCATTAATGGCTTTTTTTTACACGTTTAAAAACAAATAAAACCTAGTTTTCTTGCAAAAGTTGACCTTCTTGTGTAAAAACACCTCTCTAATATAAAGATAAATTATAGAATAACGCTCTATTAGAGGAGTTAAATTATGAATCAGCGTGTAGCTATCCCTAAGCTTGCCATTGAAGCTCGCCCTTTTAAGGTTTATACCCAGCGCCAGCTAGACAAGATTGAAGCCCTAAAAAACTTACCCGAAGAGCTACTGTTCGATATGCAGGTTGTCAGCCAAGTGCTGCCTTTTCGTGTGAATGATTATGTTATTGAAGAATTAATTGACTGGAAGGCCGTACCTAACGACCCTGTTTTCCAGCTAACTTTTCCACAGCGTGGCATGTTAAAGCCAGAGCATTATGACGAAGTGGCACAGCTTTTAAAGAGCCAAGCACCAGCAGCCGAGTTAAAACTAGCCGTTGAACGCATTCGTGAAGACTTAAACCCTCACCCTGCTGGGCAGATGGATATGAACCTGCCCCTGCTAGATGGTAAGCCCCTGCCCGGTATGCAGCATAAATACCAAGAAACTGTGTTGTTTTTCCCCAGCCAAGGGCAGGTTTGTCATAGCTATTGCACTTTTTGCTTTCGTTGGGCGCAATTTGTTGGTGATAAAGATTTGCGCTTTTCTTCTAATGAAGCAGAAACCTTGCACGCTTATTTAGCTGAACACACCGAAGTTACCGATCTACTATTAACCGGTGGCGACCCTATGGTGATGAAGGCTAAGCATTTACGGATGTATTTAGAAGGTTTAATGAAACCTGAATTAGACCACGTTAAAAATATTCGTATTGGTTCAAAAAGCCTGTCTTTCTGGCCCTACCGCTTTGTAACCGACGAAGATGCTAATGAAATTTTACAGCTGTTCCGTGAATTAATTGCTGCTGGTAAACACATTGCTTTTATGGCGCACTTTAATCATTGGCAAGAAATGGATACCCCTGTTTGCCGTGAAGCAGTTAGACGCATTCGCGCCACGGGTGCTGTTATTCGTACCCAAGCGCCACTATTGCGCCACATTAATGATGATGCAGACCAGTGGGTTAAAATGTGGAAGATGCAAGTAGCACAAGGCATGATTCCCTATTATATGTTTGTTGAGCGTGACACAGGCGCAAGGCATTATTTTGAAATACCCTTGGTTGAAGCTTGGGAAATTTACCGCACAGCCATGAAACAAGTACCTGGTTTGTGCCGTACCGCTCGTGGACCTTCCATGTCTGCCGACCCAGGCAAGGTAGAAATTCAAGGCGTAACAGAAATTAACGGTGAAAAAGTAATGGTGCTGCGTTTAATTCAAGGGCGTAATGCCGA
This sequence comes from Pseudomonadaceae bacterium, assembly GCA_012727935.1. Classification (GTDB taxonomy): domain Bacteria; phylum Pseudomonadota; class Gammaproteobacteria; order Pseudomonadales; family Halomonadaceae; genus Marinospirillum. The sequence goes on from JAAYGA010000327.1 coordinate 11,845, forward strand.
TTGGGTGCAACGTCCTTTCTTTGCCAAATACAATGATCAGGCCACTTGGCTAAACCATTTAGAACCTGCTTTTGGTGAAGAAAAGTTTTTTTATGAAGAAGAATTGGAAGTAATGGAAAGAAGTAAAACAGCCCTAATTGCTAAAGCTTAAACCTTGACTAGTTAAAAAATGCAGCCTAGTGGTTAAAAACTAAGTGATTGGCTAGGTGCTGCCACTGAACAGACCATTCGTGCGTAGGGCGGCGTTGAAAGCCACTACGCACAAACTGTAAAATGCGCCCTTCAATAATGGCAAGTAACAGGCTTGCTGCTGCTGCAATAGGCAGGGCAATTTCTAGCCCTTCACGAATCTCACTTTCTCTTAATACTTGTTTAATTTGTACTTCAATACGATCAAAAAAACGGGCTACTCGACTGTAAAGCTCAAGGTCTTCACCCACCAAAGCCTCGCCCGTTAAAATGCGGCAAAGGCCAGGGTTTTGTTCTGCAAAAACAAGAATAAGTGTTAACAGGTGTTCACAACGCACTAAGGTTGATTTTTGTTCTTTCATAATAATGTTAATGCGGGTGAATAAGCTTTCTTCTATAAACTTAATCAAGCTTTTATACATGCTGGCTTTGTTGCTGAAATGTTGTGTAAGAGCAACCTCAGTAATGCCCACTTCTTTGGCTAATAATGCCGTAGTAATGCGCCCCTGAAACTGCTCTTCTAACATTTTTGCTAATACCTGTAGAATTTCACTCTTAAGGGTTTTAGTCCTAGGTTGTTTTTCTTGCTGTTCTTCTTGCACACCGGCCGACCTATTAAGATTTAATCAAACAAGGCATTAGTTATTAGTTTAGCTAGTCATTGCTTTGGTTAGTAATTAGCGTACCTACACCGGCATTGGTAAAAATTTCTAGCAAGGTGGCGTGAGGTACACGGCCATCAATGATGTGCGCTGTTTTTACGCCGCCTTTAACTGCATCTAAGGCGCAGTTAATTTTAGGCAACATTCCACCGTAAATGGTGCCATCTGCAATTAAATCATCGACTTGCACAGTTGTAAGGCCTGTTAAAACCTTGCCTTCTTTATTTTGCAAGCCTGCTACGTTGGTTAGCAAAATAAGCTTTTCAGCCTGCAAAGCTTCAGCAACCTTACCGGCTACTAGGTCGGCGTTAATATTATAAGAAGCACCTTTAGCATCAACGCCTATGGGGGCAATAACGGGAATAAAGTCGCGGCTGGTGAGCATTTCAATTAAAGAAATATCGACCGATTCCACTTCACCCACCTGACCAATATCAATAATTTCAGGTACCATCATTTCGGGTGTTTTGTGGCTAACTTTTAGCTTTTTGGCTTTAATTAGCTGACCATCTTTACCGGTTAAGCCTATGGCTTTACCGCCGGCAAGGTTAATTTGCGTAACTATTTCTTTATTCACCAAGCCGCCAAGTACCATTTGCACTACGTCCATGGTGGCGCTGTCGGTTACACGCATACCATTTACAAATTTAGACTCAATTTTTAGGCGCTCAAGTAGGTCACCAATTTGAGGGCCACCACCGTGAATAACCACAGGATTAATGCCGACTTCTTTAAGCAGCACTATGTCACGACAAAAAGAATCGATTAGGTCATCTTGAGTCATGGCGTTTCCGCCGTACTTAATAACTAGGGTTTTGCCTGAGAACTTTTGAATGTAGGGTAAGGCTTCCGAAAGAACGGTAACAATGGTTTGTGGGCTAGCATCAGAAGGTGTTTGGGTCATGTTTAGTCTCAATTAAAAGTTCAGCTTAAGGCTGGCGTCAATTTTAGTAAGCGCATCACGGAAAATGCTGCTTATTCTTGCTAAGGCTTCAGGTGTTTTACCTTCAAACCTTAACACGAGTACGGGCGTGGTATTAGAGGCACGGCAAAGTCCCCAGCCATCTTCATAGTCAATACGAATACCATCTAAAGTGGTTTTTTGTCCATCACCAAACTCACCTTCTTGGGCTAGTTTTTGTACTAGATCAAACTTGTTTTCATCGGTGACTTCAATGTTAATTTCTGGTGTGCTTAAGTCTTGTGGGTATTGACTAAAAAAGGCATCGGCATCTAAATCTTGTGCGGCAAGAATTTCTAGTAATCTGGCTGCGGCATAAAGCCCGTCATCAAAACCTAACCAGCGTTCTTTAAAGAAAATATGGCCGCTCATTTCACCTGCTAAGAGTGCGCCTGTTTCTTTCATACGCGCTTTAATTAGTGAATGACCTGTTTGCCACATTTCAGGTTCGCCACCGGCTGCGCTAATGACTTTGCCTAAATTGCCGCTGCATTTTACATCGTAAATAATTTTAGCACCCGGATTACGGCTTAATAAATCTTCGGCAAAGGCCATCATTAAATGGTCGGGGAAAATAAGTGTGCCTGAAGGCGTGATTACACCCACTCGGTCGCCATCACCATCAAAACCTAACCCTAAGTCAGCTTGGTTAGATTTAACATTAGCAATTAAATCTTTAATGTTTTCTGGTTTGCTGGGGTCTGGGTGGTGGTTAGGAAAGGTGCCATCAATTTCTGTAAAAAGTGGAATAACTTCACAACCCAGTTCTTTCATTAAGCGTGGTGCTAGTTCGCCAGCGACACCATTGCCGGTATCAACCACAACTTTGAGCGGGCGCTTAAGTTGCACCGATTCAAGGATGGCATTGATATAGTCGTCCCTTACATCAGCAGCCTTTTCAAAGCCTTGGCCGTGTTTAAAATCGGCTTCTACTATACGGCGATAAAGGTCGGTAATGGCTGCGCCATGTAGGGTTTCACCAGCCAGTACACATTTAAAGCCGTTGTAATCGGGTGGGTTGTGGCTGCCGGTTACCATAATGCCAGAGTTGGTGCCTTCTATTTGCATGGCTGCATAATAAAGCGTGGGTGTAGGAACCATACCAATATCAATCACGTCACGGCCTGTTTCAAGAATGCCTTTTTTTAAGGCTTCAACCATGTCTGGGCCAGAAATACGCCCATCGCGCGCTACAACAATTGTAGTTTCGCCCCTTGCTGCAGCTTCAGAACCCAGTGCTTTACCAATAAGTTGCACAGTTTCAGGGGTTAGGGTTTTTCCAACAATGCCACGAATGTCATAGGCACGAAAAATAGAAGCAGGAACGTCACTCATGTTAAATCCTCTTGGCACTAATATGGGCTGGCATTAAAGGCGACCAGAACTACCAAAACCACCTTCGCCGCGTTCGGTAGCAGCAAAGTCTGTTACCACTTCAAGTTCGGCTTGTATAACCGGCACAATAACGTATTGGGCAAGGCGTTCGCCAGGTTCTAGGGTGAAGCTGGTTTGGCCACGATTCCATACTGAAATCATTAATTCACCTTGGTAGTCAGAATCAATTAATCCTACCAAATTACCTAAAACGATTCCGTGCTTATGGCCAAGGCCAGAGCGAGGCAGAATAATGCCAGCAAGGCTTGGGTCGGCTAGGTGAATGGCCAGCCCTGTGCGTACCAAATGAGTAGCACCGGGTTCAATAATAAGGGCTTCATCCAATAATGCGCGTAAATCCATACCTGCTGAACCTTCGGTTGCATAGCTAGGCAAGGGAAGGGTGTCGCCGATTCTTTGGTCGAGAATTTTTACTGCAACCTTGGGGTGTTTCATAGTGCTTGCTGTTCCTTATAAAAGGCCAAAAGTTTAGCGATTAATGCTTGCCCTAAAACCTGCTTGCTGCTTTGTGGTAGCGCTTGGCGATTAATCTGTTGGTCTGAACGAGTAAACAAGGTGACACGATTTTCATCGCTACCAAAGCCAATACTGCTATCACTCACATCATTAGCGACTATGGCATCTAGGTTTTTGCGAACTAGTTTATCTTGTGCATAGTCTTCAACTTGCTGCGTTTCTGCGGCAAAGCCTACACAAAAAGGGCGTGACTTGTGCTTATCAACAGTCGCTTTAGCCATAGTGGCTAGAATATCAGGATTCTTTACTAGCTTTAAAATCAGTTCATCTTGGTTAGCTTGCTTCTTCATCTTTTGATCAGCCACCGCTTCAGCGCGGTAATCTGCCACTGCCGCACAGGCAATAAAAATATCCGTTGTGCTGCGTAGCTTTTCACAAGCGTCTAGCATTTGTGCTGCGGTAATCACTTGTGTGCAATTCACCCCAGTAGGCACTGCTAGATTGACAGGGCCAGAAATAAGTTGCACTTCTGCGCCTTGTTCTGCGGCTGCGGCTGCTAATGCATAGCCCATTTTGCCAGAGCTATGGTTCGACAAGTAGCGCACTGGGTCAAGGGGTTCTTGAGTAGGCCCTGCGGTAATCGTTATGCGTAAACCTTCGCCTAGTTTTTTGGTGGGTTCAGGCTGGCCTGATTCCAAGAAGCTTGCTTTAAAGAAATTTTCTATCCAACTAAAAAGCTCTTCAGGCTCGGGTAAACGCCCAGCGCCAATATCGCCACAGGCTTGTTCGCCTTCGGCTGGTGGAATTAAAGTGTAGCCAAGTTCTGTTAATAGCTGGGCATTACGCTGAGTAGCTGGGTGCTGCCACATGGCTTGGTTCATGGCTGGCGCTAAGTGAACAGGCGCTTTGCTGGCTAGGCATAAAGTGGTTAGTAAATCGCCGGCTTGCCCCGTGGCTAGCCGCGCCATTAAATCGGCAGTGGTGGGCGCAATCATAATTAAATCTGCCCAGCGCGCCAGTTCTATGTGTCCCATGCCCGCTTCAGCTTCAGGATCTAATAAGCCGGTATGCACAGGGTTGCCTGTTAGGGCTTGAAAAGTTAGCGGCTGCACAAAAGCTTGTGCGCCTTGTGTCATAACAACGCGTACTTGAGCACCGGCTTTAATTAGTAAACGTGCCAAAAAAGCGCTTTTATAAGCAGCAATACCACCACTAACACCGAGTAAAAGGCGTTTTTTGTTAAGTCCTGTCATGGATCAATTAACCCCAGAGTAGAAGGAGGCTAACCTTACCATGTTTAGTATTTAACTGAGAAATCAGACAAGGAGGTTTTGCTATGGGAATCAATGACTGGCCAGCCGATGAACGTCCCCGAGAAAAGTTACTAGAAAAAGGCGCTGCCTTCTTAACCGACGCTGAGTTATTGGCTATTTTTTTACGTACCGGCATTAAAGGAAAAAGTGCGGTTGACCTTGCGCGAGAGCTTTTAGATAGTTTTGGTGGTTTAAGGCCTTTGCTTGCAGCGAATCAACAAGAGTTTTGCGCTCACCTAGGTTTAGGGCCTGCCAAATTTGCGTTAATGAAGGCCATGTTAGAAATGTCGCACCGTTATTTAGAAGCTGAGTTAAAACGCGGCGAAGGTTTAACCAGCCCTGAAGCAGCGGGGCGCTATTTAAAATTACAGCTGCGTGATCTACCTCATGAAGTCTTTGCTTTGTTATTGCTTGATAACCAACACCGAGTGCTACATTTTGAAATTTTGTTTCGAGGCACTTTAGACAGCGCCTCGGTTTATCCGCGCGAAGTTGTTAAGTTGGTCTTGGCACATAACGCCGCAGCAGTCATAATGGCGCACAATCATCCTTCAGGTATTGCTGAACCTAGTAATGCCGATGAGCTGATTACTAAAAGATTGAAAGAAGCTTTAGCTTGTGTAGAAGTACGCGTTTTAGATCATCTTATTATTGGAGACGGAGAACCTGTGTCTTTTGTCTCAAGAGGTCTGCTATAATACGCCAGCTTTTTAACCTGGATGGTTTGTCGGCTTGCCTGCGGGCTGCCCTTCTGGTATAAAGGCGCCTTTCATTTTCCTAACACCTGCGCCCTTAAGATTGACTGGAGGCATATAATGTCCATGGTTTGCCAAGTTACCGGTAAAAAACCGCTAACCGGGAACAATGTTTCCCACTCGCAGCGTAAAACGCGTCGTCGTTTTCTGCCAAATTTGCACGCTCACCGTTTTTGGGTTGAGTCAGAGAAGCGTTTTGTTAAACTACGCGTATCCAGCAAGGGTATCCGTACAATTGACAAGCTAGGTATCGAACAAGTTTTGCTTGATATCGCAAAGCGCGGCGAAAAAGTTTAAGTCTTGCTTAAACATTTACTGGAGCAATAAACATGCGTGAAAAAATCAAAATGGTTTCAAGTGCCGGTACTGGTCACTTTTACACCACTATGAAAAATAAGCGTAACACCCCAGAAAAACTAGAACGTAATAAATACGATCCAGTTGTTCGTAAGGTTGTTATTTACAAGGAAGCTAAAATCAAGTAATTGATTAGCTAATCTTGTTGAAAACCCGGTCTGCGCAGGTGGCCCGGGTTTTTTTATGTTTTTTTAAACGCTAGCTAGGAGTCTGTTATGCCAGAGTTGCCCGAAGTTGAAACAACCCGTAAAGGCATTAACCCTTGGTTAGAAGGTCGGACGATTGAAAAGTTAGAAATACGCCAACCTAAATTACGCTGGCCTATTCCAGAAGATTTATCGCAGCGCCTAATAGGTTTAAAGCTGGCTCCTTTACAGCGCCGAGCTAAATATTTAATTTTTCCTTTATTAGAAAACAACGCTACAGAAGCTAACTGGGGTTTTCTGTGGCATTTAGGCATGTCGGGCAGTTTAAGGTTGGTTACCCCCGATGAACCTTGGAAAAAGCATGACCATGTAGAACTGCAAGTAGCCGCTTTAGCGGAAGATACCCAAGCGCCCATGCGGCTGCGTTACCATGATCCACGCCGTTTTGGTGCTTTATTAGATTATCAAGGGGCGGCTTCAGAACACACGCTTTTAAAGAAGTTAGGGCCAGAACCTTTAAGTGATGCTTTTACTGCCCAAGCACTTTTTCAGCGTTCCAGAAACCGTAAGCTAGCCATTAAAGTATTTATTATGGATAACGCTCAAGTGGTTGGTGTGGGTAATATTTATGCAAGCGAGGCTTTGTTTCGTGCTGGCATCGACCCACGCAGGGCTGCCGGTACAGTAAGCCTTAAGCGTTATCAGCGTTTGGTTGAAATTATTCGTGAAGTGTTAGCAGCAGCCATAGAGCAGGGCGGCACAACCTTGCGTGATTTTGTAGGCGGCGATGGCAAGCCAGGTTATTTTGCACAAGAGCTAAACGTTTATGGTCGGGGCGGCTTACCTTGCAAGGCTTGTGGCGCTGTTTTACAAGAAGTTAAGTTAGGTCAGCGTTCCAGTGTTTGGTGCCAAGCTTGCCAAGCCTAATGCCGATTTAAGCTTGCATCTGGTAAGATGCTTCTCTTTAATTTGAATTAATTTAACTGAAGGCGAGTCATTATGGGTTACGCTGCATTTAAGCACCTGCACATGCTTACAATTACGATTAGCGTGGTATTTTTTGCCATTCGAGGTGCTTCCGCCTTAATGGGTGCTGAATGGATACGCAATAAATGGGTAAGAATTATTGCTCATGCTAACGATACTATTTTACTGATTGCCGCTTTAGGGCTTTGTTATCACCTAGGCCAGTGGCCTTTTTATAATTCTGCTTGGATAACCGCCAAGGTTGTGGGGCTGCTTGCCTACATAGCTTTTGGCACCATTGCAATTAAACGCGGCAAACTTTGGGCTTATGCTTTAGCCCTATTAAGTGTGGCGTATATTGCTTGGGTGGCCATTAATAAAGTACCTTTTCCTGCTTTCTAAATTTTATCTAATAACAATAAAGGTTAACTATGAACATTGAGTACCGCTGGACTGAGTCCCATTTTATTCGCCTAGCACTGTATGACTTTGAACTAGGGCCGCGCAGTGGGCGAGGTAAAGCCACTATGCTGCTAGTTATTTTTACCTTGGCTGGTTTGCTGGCTATTAATATAGTGCATCGAGGTTTTACCTATTCTGTATGGGATTTAGTACTGGTAGCGGCTGGTCTCTGCTGGTATGCGCTGCGTGGTACTTTAATGATTCGTATGTTTAAGCGTGCCTTTAAGCGTTCGGGCATGGATGGCGTTAACCTTAAATATAATTTAGAAGAAGAGCAGATAAAAATACAAGTGGATGCCAAGCCAGAGCAAACCCTTGAATGGTCAACAATTAAACGGGTTATTCGTACGCAAGAAGGCTTTTTGGTTTATCCAGGCCCTATGTGGTTACCTGCGGCAAAAATAGAAGATGGCCGAACCACGGAAGAGCTAGCCGCTTTTTTACAGCGCAAAGTAGTGGATTACCGTGATAAGAGTCAGCACAAGTTAAAGCTAAAAGATTAATAGGAAAGTTTTTAGAATGAGTAATGAACAGCGTTTTAGCACCACTCACCAGTGGGCAGAAAGAATAAATGAAACCCAAGTTAGAATTGGTATTAGCCATCATGCCCAAGATGCTTTGGGTGATATTGTTTATGTCGAACTACCTGAGTTGGGTAAAGAAGTTGTAGTCGGCGAAGTGCTAGCAGCTATTGAATCGGTTAAAACGGCTTCTGAAATTCAATCGCCGGTAAGCGGCAAGTTGGTTGCTTGCAATACCGACTTAGAAGACACGCCGGAACTATTAAATGAAGCGCCGTTAACTACTTGGGTTTTTCTACTTGAAGCCGATGCTGCCCAGCTAGATAAAGAATGGCAAGCTTTGTTAGACGTTGCTGCCTATGAAGCCTTGTTAGACACCCTGTAATCATTCAATAGGTAGAACTCAATGCAATGGGATTTAGCGCAGCCTTTTACGACTCGGTTTACCGTCACGGCTGAAGCCATTGACCACTATAAGCATGTTAATAATGCTGAATATCTGCGCTATATCGAAGAAGTTAGCTGGCAGCATTCTAATAAGCTGGGTTTAACCATGGATGATTATGAGCGCCTAGACAGGGCGCTGGTAGTTATTCGCCATGAAATAGATTACACCGCACCGGCTTTTGAAGGTGAAGAGTTGGAAATGGCCACTTGGATAGTTGAATACGATCAGCGTTTTCGAGTAGCTAGGCAGTTTCAGCTGGTGCGAATTAGCGACCAGAAAACCCTGATGCGCTGTTATACACGCTTTGCTTGCGTGACCTTAACTTCAGGCAAACTACGTCGTTTACCCCTTGAATTTAATACTGCCTACCTACCTGCTGTGGTTACAAAATGAAGGTTTACCTTTACCTTAACCCTTTGCAACTAGATGTATTACGCCATGCCCGCTTACACCTAAGCGAAGTAAGCGATCTGCTTGATCCTTACCAAAATAATGCACGAATGATTCAGCGCCAAGCCATTCGTGTTAGTGAAGCTGATTTTCAAAAAGAATTAGAGCGCCAGTTTAATGCCTTACCACCCCAGCTTAAAGGCTTGATGACTTGGGAAATGTTTCAGCTTGAGGCGCAAAAAAAACGCCCTAAAATAGAGCAGCAGATGAAAAAAGGGCGAGAAGTTAAGCCTGCAATCTTGCCTAACCCTGAAGCTTACCAAGATTTGGCTATGGCTCGTTTTTCTAAGCGTCCAGACAACCCTTTACTCTGGGAACGCTGGGCAGACCAGCACCGAGGTCTGGTGTTAGAGCTAGACACCACCTACCCTGGCTTTAATAGCAAAAAGCAAGTTTTACGGCCAATGGCTTATGGGCAAGCTCGCCCCCAAGCAGACCACCCAATGAAGCCTTTTCCAGCTTTATTTCACCGCCCAGCTGAATATGCACAAGAAGAAGAAATTAGGCTAATTCGCCCTTTAGATGAAGCTAAAAGCAGTAAACCTTTAACCAATGGTAAGCTGATTCATTTTTATAACTTTCCACCCCGTGCCATTTTATCTGTAACGCTGGGGGTGAATGTTAGCGAAGACACAAGAGAGCAGATTAGTCGAATTTTAAACTATGATATTAAGTACAAGCCGGGTCGCCCCTTGCGAGAAACCCTGCTTGATCCTGACACGTTTAAATTACATATCCGTGGCACACTTTAAAACACCTAGCTTAAAAACTATAGACGTACTGAAATGCCTTGATCGGCCATAAATTGCTTGGCTTCAGGAATGGTGTGTTCACCAAAGTGGAAAATGCTTGCTGCAAGCACTGCATCGGCATGACCAATTAAAACACCATCGACTAGGTGTTGTAAGTTACCCACACCGCCAGAAGCAATCACCGGCACGCTCACTGCATCGGCAATGGCACGAGTGACACCTAAATCAAAACCATTTTTGGTGCCATCTCTGTCCATGCTGGTTAGCAAAAGTTCGCCAGCACCCAGCTCGACCATTTTCTTTGACCATTCAATGGCATCTAGTCCCGTTGGGTTACGGCCACCGTGGGTAAAAATTTCCCAACGGTCTGCTTCGCCTTCAGCCGATACTTTTTTAGCATCTATGGCAACCACTATGCACTGGCTACCAAAGCGTTCAGCGGCTTCTTTAACCAGTTCTGGGTTAGTGACCGCGGCGGTATTGATAGAAACTTTATCGGCACCGGCATTCAGTAATCGGCGAATGTCTTCGCAGCTACGCACACCGCCACCCACAGTGAGCGGAATAAAGATTTGCCCAGCAATTTCTTCAACCATTTTTAGCGTGGTGCCACGGTCTTCAGTGCTGGCAGTAATGTCTAAAAAGGTAATTTCATCAGCGCCTTGGTCGTTATAACGCTTGGCAATTTCAACAGGGTCACCAGCATCACGAATACCAACAAAGTTAACGCCTTTTACTACTCGGCCTTTGTCTACATCTAAGCAAGGAATAATGCGTTTTGTTAGGGTCGTTGGTTTAATTGCGGTCATGTTTTTTCCTAAACTGTTTTGCTAAATAGCACTTAGCCTTGGTCGGCTAGCTTTTGTGCGGCGGCTAAATCAAGTGAACCTTCGTAAATTGCGCGGCCAGTAATGGCACCAATAATGCCTTGGTCGGCTACTTTAACAAGGCGCTCAACATCGCCTAAGTCGGTTACACCACCTGAAGCGATGACTGGCAAACCGCCCAACTGAGCAAGTTCTACCGTGGCTTCAATATTCACGCCCTGCATCATGCCATCACGGCTAATGTCGGTGTAAACAATGCTGCTCACGCCATCATCAGCAAAGCGTTTGGCTAGGTCGATAGCGCGTAAATTAGACACTTCTGCCCAGCCATCAGTAGCAACCATGCCATTAATAGCATCAAGACCAACAATAATATGGCCAGGAAAAAGGCGGCACATTTCTGTCACAAACTCGGGTTCTTTCACCGCTTTAGTACCAAGAATAACCCACTGCACACCGGCTTCTAGGTAGTGTTCAATGGTGGCAGCAGAACGGATACCGCCACCAATTTGAATGGGTAGGCCGGGGTTAGCACGGGCAATGTCAGTCACTGCTTTACCATTCACTGGCTTGCCATCAAAAGCACCGTTAAGGTCAACTAAGTGAAGGTGACGACAGCCTTCTTTCACCCAACGCGCAGCCATTTCAACTGGATCATCGCCATAGCTGGTGGATTCTTCCATACGGCCTTGTCTTAGGCGTACACACTGGCCATCTTTTAAATCAATTGCAGGAATAATTAACATGGTTACAGGTTTCCAATAGTAAAGGTCAGGGTTTCCAGTTGAGGAAGTTGTTAAGCAGTTGTAGGCCAGCTGCGGCACTTTTTTCTGGATGAAACTGCACAGCGGCAACGTTGTTTTCTACTAGTGCGGCATCAAAGTTAATTGCACCGTAATCGCAGCTAGCCAAACGCTGTTCTGGTTGCTTGGCTTCTACATAATAGCTATGCACAAAATAAAAGTATTCGGCTGCAGAAATGCCCTGCCAAAGTGCGTGGTCTTGTGCTGGTTGAACTTGGTTCCAGCCAATGTGCGGTACTTTTAAACGCTGGTTATTTGAATCAACTAGGTGATTACCAAAAAACTTCACCTGCCCCTGAAAATGGCCTAAACAATCAATACCGCCATTTTCTTCGCTGCTTTGCATTAAGGCTTGAAAACCAACACAAATACCAAGAAAAGGTTTGTTCTGTAAGCACTCAGCAATAACGGGAAGCAAGCCAGTATTGGTCATTTCAGCCATGCAATCTCGCATAGCACCCACGCCGGGTAAAATAACCCGCTCGGCTTTGCGTATCACTTCAGGGTCAGATGAAATAGCCACGGTTTTACGTCCAGCGGCTACTTTTTCTACTGCTTTATGGGCGGAATGCAAATTGCCCATACCATAGTCAATAATGACTAAATCCATAACTTAAAGCACACCCTTGGTTGAAGGCATTTGTCCTGCCATGCGCTCATCAGCAGACAAGGCCATACGCAAAGCTCGACCAAAAGCTTTGAAAATACTTTCAGCTTGGTGGTGAGCATTCACACCTTTTAAGTTATCTATGTGCAACGTAACCCGAGCATGGTTTACAAAGCCGTAAAAGAATTCCCATAAAGATTGGGTATCTAAACCACCAATGGCTGCACGGGTAAATTCAACGTCTTTAAATAAGCCAGGGCGACCAGAGAAGTCGATAACAACGCGAGACAAGGCTTCATCTAAAGGTACATAAGAATGGCCGTAACGCACCATGCCTTTTTTATCGCCCACGGCTTTATCGAATGCCTGACCTAGTGTAATGCCTAAGTCTTCAACACTGTGGTGATCGTCTATGTGACGGTCGCCATCCACTTCAATTTCCATATCAATCTGACCGTGGCGAGCAACCTGCTCTAGCATGTGATCTAAAAAACCTATGCCAGTGTTGCAAACAAAAACACCGGTACCATCTAGGTTGATTTTAACTTTAATTTTAGTTTCTAACGTGTCGCGACTTACACTTGCAATGCGTGCACTCATGGTGTTTTTAACCCTTAAAGAAGCTTTAGATAGAACAATTATAACAGTTGCAACGCTGAAAGGCAGCGCAGAGGTTTTTATGCAGGCTATAGTTTTTTGCTAAGATGCTTTTTTAAATTCAATAAAGGACAGTGGCATGCCTGTATTTATGGTTAAAGCTAACGCAAAAACGCTTGAAGAACAGCCTTCTTGGCTGGTTGATTTACATAAAATTTACACCGAAGGCTTTGTTGCTTCGCCTGCTTCTTTTCCTGCTTCATTTGAAAATGCGCCCGATTTTATTGATGAAACTTTAATGCAACCTAACTGCTGGTTTGCTGGTGCGCTGTTTAACGACCACTTGTTAGGCGCTGTGTTAGTCACTGAAACAGCCAATTCTTGGCAATTAAGTTGTTTAAATGTACGCAAGGTAACCCAGCGCCGTGGTGTAGCAACACGCTTATTAACTTTATTAGCTGCCCAAGCAGAAGAAAATAGCCTACCTCTTTGTATAACTAAAGTAGAAAACAATGCAGCAGTAGAAGCTTTAGTAGGTAAGCTAGCTACTATAATCAATCAATAAAATTGATAGGGTCGCAAACTGTGACGGGTGACTTTTTCGCCCCTTCCTTGGATAATGCTCAGTTATCCCTATTTCTCTAATTGAACCAACCCCTAGGCTAGCCTTAATACATGAAAGCTTTTATCTCTGAACACCTAGATATTATTGTTGCTCAGCTAAAATCTGACCAACTTTTACCTGAAGATTTTCAGCCTCGCATTCAAATTGATAATACCAAGGATAAGGCACATGGCGACTTTGCCTGTAATCTAGCCTTAATGGCCGCCAAGCCTGCCGGTAAAAAGCCCAGCGACTTAGCCCAAGAAATTATACAAGGCTTACAGGCTAATGAAGATTTCAGTCAAAAAATTAGCAAAATGGAAATTGCCGGCCCCGGCTTTATTAACTTTTTCTTGTCACAAGGTGCGCTAACCTCGGTGGTTAACCAAGTGCTTGCTGCAGGCGAAAACTTTGGTCATAGCAATGTTGGTTTGAATCAGGCGGTGCAAATAGAGTTTGTTTCTGCCAACCCAACCGGCCCTTTGCACATAGGTCATGGGCGTGGTGCCGCGGTGGGCGATTGTTTAAGCCGTTTATTAGAAGCCACTGGCTGGCAGGTTACCCGTGAGTTTTATTATAACGATGCTGGCGCACAAATTGAGAACCTAGCCTTGTCGGTGCAAGCCCGTGCTAAGGGTTTAGGCCCAGATGCTGCTAGCTGGCCTAAAGATGGCTACCAAGGCGACTACATTATAGACGTAGCTAAATCATTTTTAGCCGGTGAAACAGTAATTGCCGATGACCAGCGGGTTACCGCCAATGCTGATATAGACGATTTAGAAGCCATTCGCGGTTTTGCCGTGGCTTTTTTACGCCGCGAACAAGATTTAGATTTAAAAGCTTTTGGTGTGGAATTTGATGTTTATTATTTAGAGTCGTCACTTTACAAAAAAGGCTTGGTTGAAGCCACAGTGCAGCAGTTAATAGCCAATGGTTTTACTTACGAAGAAGGCGGTGCTTTATGGTTACGCACCACCGATTTTGGTGATGACAAAGACCGTGTGATGCGTAAAACTGATGGCGGTTATACCTACTTTGTACCCGATGTTGCTTATCACTTGAATAAGTGGCAGCGCGGCTTTAAAAAGGTAATTAACGAACAGGGTGCAGACCACCACTCCACCATTACCCGTGTTAGAGCAGGTTTACAGGCACTGAAGGTGGACATTCCCGAAGGCTGGCCCGATTACGTGTTGCACCAGATGGTAACGGTGATGCGTGATGGTGAAGAAGTGAAGCTTTCTAAGCGTGCCGGTAGCTACGTTACCCTGCGCGATTTAATTGATGAAGTGGGTTGTGATGCCACCCGTTATTTTTTAGCAGCGCGAGCGCCTAGCTCACAGCTAACCTTTGATATAGATTTAGCGCGCTCACAAACCAACGACAACCCTGTTTATTACATTCAATATGCCCATGCCCGTTTAGCCAGTGTGGCACGTCAAGCAGAAGAAAAAGGGTATAGTTGGTCACCTAGAGACACCGAATGTTTAACCCAGCTGAATACCGACCAAGAGCAAGCAGTGCTTAACTTGTTGGCACGCTTTCCTGAAGCGATTAAAAAAGCAGCAAGGGAACTTGAGCCACACCAAATTGCCCAATACCTGCGCGATTTAGCCGCCGCTATGCACTCTTGGTATAACGCTAACCAATTTTTAGTGGACGATACTCAAACAAGAACCGCAAGATTAATGTTGGCAGCAGCAACACGCAATGTTCTAGCAAAAGGCTTGGCCTTGCTGGGTGTTACTGCGCCAGATTCGATGTAACACACCACCTTTAAGGGTAGGAGGAATGCTATGGCGCAGGATTATGCCAGCCGTCAGCGAAAACGTATTAAACCTGATAAAACAGAAGCACCAGCTAAAGCGCCTGCTAAAACACGCGGTGCTGTGCCGCGTTCTGTTGAAGAAGAGGCAGGCACTAGTGCAGCAGCTTTGAATTTTTGGGCGCGTTTACCCGCTTGGGGCTGGCTGGCGATAGGCTTGGTTCTGGGGTTTTTAATTGCCAATTTAAGTCAACCTTCGGCACCAACACCCTTAGAAAAAAAGCCACCCCTAGCCCTTGTGGAAGCAAAAAAAGTGCCTCAGCCTGCGGCTAAAAGCACCCTTTCAGAAGCCAACAAGCCAGCAGAAAAGCCCCTTGACCCAGCAGCCCCACGCTTTGATTTTTATACGCTCTTACCTGAAAGTGAAGTGGTAGCACCTGAAGTTGAAGCTTACAAATCAACCCCCAGAGAAGCTGAAGACCAGCCACGTTACATGCTGCAAGTGGGTTCTTTTCGCAGCAAAACCGATGCTAAAAAGCAAGAAGAACGCTTGAAAAGCTTAGGCTATGACCAAATACGAATAAGTGAAGCCACAACAGCCAGTGGCGATACTTGGTACCGTGTGCAACTTGGGCCTTACCAAGACAGGCGATTACTTGCTCGCGCCCAGAATGATTTAGCCAAAGCTGGATTTGATTTTATGTTATTACGATTAAAGGATTAACCTTTAGTTAAGCAGCCTACAACCCAAAAATAAGGAGACGGCATGACCACCATAGTGTGTGTACGTCGTGGTAATGAAGTAGTGCTTGGTGGCGATGGCCAAGTTTCTTTAGGCAACACTGTTATGAAAGGCAACGCTCGCAAAGTGCGCCGCCTTTATAATGATAAAATTTTAGCCGGTTTTGCCGGTGGTACAGCCGATGCCTTCACTTTATTTGAACGCTTTGAAGGCCAGCTAGAAAAACACCACGGCCAGCTAGTTAGAGCCGCAGTTGAAATGGCGAAAGATTGGCGTACCGACCGCGCCCTGCGCCGTTTAGAAGCCATGCTGATTGTCGCCGATGAAACCGCTACTTTATGCATTAGCGGTACAGGCGATGTTGTCGAGCCAGAACACGGTGTGCTAGCCATAGGTTCAGGTGGTAATTTTGCTTTAGCCGCTGCCCGTGCTTTGTTAGAAAATACCGAGCTTTCTGCTCAGGAAATTGTTGAAAAAAGTTTACAGTTAGCCGGTGATATTTGTGTCTTTACTAACCACCAGATGACCATAGAAGGGTTAAAGAAATGAGTAGCATGACGCCAAGAGAAATTGTCAGTGAGTTAGATCGTTTTATTATTGGTCAGGCCGATGCTAAGCGTTCTGTTGCCATTGCCTTGCGTAACCGCTGGCGCAGAATGCAATTAGACCCAGATTTACGCGCTGAAGTTACCCCTAAAAATATTTTAATGATTGGCCCAACGGGTGTGGGTAAAACAGAAATTGCTCGCCGTTTAGCCAAGCTTGCCAGAGCGCCCTTTATTAAAGTTGAAGCCACCAAGTTTACCGAAGTGGGCTATGTCGGCCGCGATGTAGAAACCATTATTCGTGATTTAATGGAATCGGCGGTAAAAATGCTGCGTGAAGAAGCGATGGGCAAGCATAAAGCTTTAGCTGAAGATGCGGCTGAAGAACGTATTCTTGATGCACTGTTACCACCAGCAAGGGGCAAGGACGCAAACCCTGAAGTTACTGAAGAATCGGCTACTCGCCAAATGTTCCGTAAGAAATTACGTGAAGGCCAGCTAGACGACAAAGAAATTGAGATTGAAATTGCTGGACCACAAATTGGCGTAGAAATTATGAGCCCGCCGGGTATGGAAGAAATGACCCAGCAGCTGCAAAGCATGTTTTCTAACCTTGGCCAAGATAAGCGTCGCACCACCAAGCTAAAAATTCGTGATGCACAACGCCAATTGCGTGACGAAGAAGCCGCACGTTTGGTTAATCAAGAAGAAATTAAGCGCGAAGCCGTTGATTTAGTCGAACAAAACGGCATTGTCTTTTTAGATGAGCTAGACAAGGTTTGTAAGCGTGGCGAAAACTCAGGTGGCAGCGATATTTCACGCGAAGGTGTGCAGCGTGATCTATTACCGCTAATTGAAGGCTGCACGGTTAGCACTAAATATGGCATGGTTAAAACCGACCACATTCTGTTTATTGCCTCGGGTGCTTTTCACCTAGCCAAACCCTCTGATCTTATTCCAGAATTGCAAGGTCGCCTGCCCATTCGCGTGGAATTAAAAGCACTAACCACCGAAGATTTTCGTCGCATTCTAACCGAGCCTACGGCCTCTTTAACCCGCCAAGCGGTTGCACTTTTAGCCACCGAAGGCGTAGAACTAAGCTTTACCGACGATGGCATTAACCGCTTGGCAGAAATTGCCTACGAAGTGAACGAAAACACCGACAACATTGGCGCACGTCGTTTGCACACGGTAATTGAACGCCTGCTAGAAGATGCAAGCTTTGCCACAGAAAGCTTAGAAGGTAAGTTAGTGGTTGATGCGGCTTACGTTAATCAGCAGCTAGGCGCATTGGTTAAAGACCAAGACCTTTCACGCTACATTCTTTAAAGGTACAACATGGCCCTGCCCCAACCAACCAAAATTCATTACAGCAAAAGTCGTGCTTGCTTAGAACTGCATTATCCACAAGGCCAGATTTTTGAACTTCCGGCTGAATTATTAAGGGTGTTATCGCCTTCTGCCGAAGTGCAAGGGCATGGTTCACCTAAGTTACAAGTAGGCAAAAAAGATGTGCGTATTTGGAAAATTGAACCGGTTGGGCGTTATGCCTTAAAGCTAAGCTTTGATGACGGGCATGACACAGGGCTATTTACTTGGGATTATTTTTGGCATTTAGGCACCCATAAAGCACTTGAGTGGCAGCGGTATTTAGACCAATTAGCTGCTGCCGGAGAAAGCCGCAACCCCAAACTTATTCCACTGGCTGTTGATGCAGGTAAAAAATTATGACACAAGAGCAACAAGATAAGACCACTCACTTTGGTTACCAAGAAGTGCCGGTCGATGAAAAGGTTAAACGGGTTGCTGGGGTGTTTGATTCCGTTGCCACTAAATATGACTTGATGAACGATATGATGTCGATGGGCGTACACCGCCTGTGGAAGAAATTTACTATTGAATTATCGGGTGTGCGTAAAGGCCATAAGGTACTAGATATCGCCGGTGGTACGGGCGATTTAACCATGCAGTTTTCACGCCTAGTGGGTGAATACGGTGAGGTTGTTTTGGCTGATATTAACGCTTCCATGTTGAAAGTGGGGCGTGACCGCCTGCTAGATAAAGGCTATGGCGGCAATATCCGCTTTGTGCAGGCCAACGCTGAAGCCTTACCTTTTCCAGACAATCATTTTGATATTATTACCATTGCTTTTGGCCTGCGAAACGTTACCGACAAAGACAAAGCCTTAAAAGATATGGCACGCATTCTTAAGCCCGGTGGCCGTTTATTAGTGCTTGAATTTTCTAAGCCAACCAACCCACTGATGTCTAAAGCTTACGACCTTTATTCTTTTACAGCCTTACCTTTAATGGGCAAGCTGTTGGCAGGCGACAGTGATTCCTACCGTTATTTGGCTGAATCCATTCGTATGCACCCAGACCAAGAAACCCTTAAAGGGATGATGGAAAACGCTGGGCTAGATGAAGTGGAATATCACAATATGACTTCGGGCGTGGTTGCGCTGCACCGTGGCATTAAGCTGTAACTTAATTTAGGGAAGCTAATATTTTATGCAATTACCGCTGAGTGCATTAACCGCCTTAGAAAGCCTTATTAACCCTTTGCTAAGGCAAGCGGTTGCCCAAGAAGGGGGCGCTGCTGCTGCGTTTGAAAAACTACAGGGTAGCTGCATTGAATTTCAAGTCACTGGCTTAAACCTGCAATTAAGAATGCAAATAGCAGGCGATGGTTTATACCTTTACCGTCAAAGTGAAGAACCTGCCGATGCTTGGATTTTAACTTCACCCCAAACTTATTTAAAAATGGCGACTAGTAAAGATGCCAGCAGCATTTTGTTCGGTTCTAAAGTAACCGTGGGCGGCAATACACACTTGTTAGAAACACTAGAAGAGTTGATTGCTGGCCTAGGGTTAGATGCCCAAGAACTGGTTAGCCGTGTCGCTAGCCCTTTACCTCTGGCATCCATTCAAGCCAGTGTTAATCAATTATTGCAATTTGGGCAACGTTTTACAGGTTCGGCTAGTGAAGACGTTAAATCTTATTTAGATGATGAAGCCGCCATTTTAACGGGTAAAAATAGTTGGCATGTGGCTGAAGATAAACTGCATGAACTCAGACTAGACGTTGACCGTTTAGAAGCCCGCATTAACCTGCTAGAAAAGCAGTTACAACCACTAGCAGGAGAAGAATAAGTGGGACGTTTACACCGCGCTTTTCGCATTGCTTGGATTTCCCTGCGTTACCGCTTAGATACGTTAATTCCATTAGATCGCCTACCTTTTGTGCTAGTGCTATTAATGCGTATTAACCCTGCAAAACTCTTTCCTTTGCATGATTACACTCGGGGTGAACGCTTACGTTTAGCCTTAGAAGAACTGGGTCCAATTTTCACTAAATTTGGACAAATGCTTTCAACAAGGCGTGATTTACTACCGCCAGACGTAGCAGACGAACTTAGAAAACTACAAGACCAAGTGGCTCCTTTTCCTGCTGTGCAAGCCAAGGCAACCATAGAAAAAGCCTTGGGCATGACCGTTGAAGAAGCCTTTGCTGAATTTGAAACTGAAGCTTTGGCTTCTGCCTCGGTTGCACAGGTTCATGCTGCTAAATTACACACAGGTGAAAACGTTGTTGTTAAGGTTATTCGCCCCGGTGTAGAAAAAATCATTAAAAAAGACGTGCAGCTGTTATATATGTTGGCACGTTTAATACTGCGCCTAGTGCCTGATGCACACCGACTTCACCCAGTGGAAGTGGTGGCAGATTATGAAATAAGCTTAATGGACGAGCTAGATTTACAAAAAGAAGCCGCCAATACTTCACAACTAAAACGTAACTTTTTAAACTCGCCTTTACTTTATGTACCAGCCATTCATTGGTCGTTTACTCGATCAAACCTAATGGTGCAAGAACGCATTTATAGCGTGCCTATTGCTGAGCTAGACACCATTCGCGCGCACAAGGTGAATATGAAAAAACTGGCCGAACGTGGCGTAGAGATTTTCTTTACCCAAGTTTTCCGCGACAATTTTTTTCATGCTGACATGCACCCAGGCAATATTTTCTTAGACACCAGCAAGCCAGAAAGCCCACGTTATGTTGCTATAGATTGCGGCATTGTGGGTTCATTAAGTGTTGAAGACCAAAATTACCTAGCACGTAATCTGTTAGCTTTTTTTAAGCAGGATTACCACGAAGTGGCAAGGCTACACATTGAATCGGGCTGGGTGGGTGAAGGCACTCGCGCTAATGAGTTTGCAGCAGCCATTCGTGCTGTCTGTGAGCCTATCTTTGAAAAACCTTTAAAAGACATTTCTTTTGGGCAAGTCTTGTTAGGGTTATTTCAAACGGCACGGCGTTTTAATATGGAAGTTCAGCCACAATTGGTTTTACTGCAAAAAACGCTGCTGAATATTGAAGGCTTAGGCAGGCAGATTTACCCAGAACTTGACTTGTGGACCACCGCTAAACCCTTTTTAGAAAACTGGATGAAACAACGCATTGGCCCACGTGGTATTCTTAAAAAAGTGCAAGAAAAACTACCCGATTGGCTAGAATTAGTGCCTGAATTACCCCAGTTAGCGCATGAAGGCTTAAGCCAAATGCGGCATTGGCAGCAAGACCAACAGCAACAACGCCTTATTTTAACCGAGATGCGTAATGAAATGGCGCGTAATCGGCGACGCACTGGCCAGTTAGTTGTAGGGGTTTTACTGCTTGCTTTGGCTCTAGTAGCAGGCTTAGGCGATTACCTGCTGCCTTTTTTAGAAGGCGAATGGCAGCCTTGGGTTTTGGGTAGTGTTAGCCTTTTAGTATTATTAAGGCGTTAGGCAACTGGTGAACTGTTGCTATTTTCATTATGCTTAGTTGCATTTTCTCTTATTTAACAAGGTTGCGATGGCAATGAGTGATATTCTTCAACAGCTGACTGTTGTTTTGCAGGAACGTAAGCAGGCAGACCCACAAAGCTCTTACGTTGCCCAACTGCACCACAAAGGGCTTAATAAAATATTAGAAAAAGTGGGTGAAGAAGCAACAGAAACTCTGTTGGCTGCTAAAGATGCACAGGTTTCTGGCTGTAACCAAGCAGTGATTGCTGAAACCGCCGACCTTTGGTTTCACTCCTTAGTTATGCTGTCACACTTGGGCATTAACCATCAAGATGTACTCAATGAACTTGCGCGTCGTATGGGCATTTCTGGCTTAGATGAAAAAGCGAGCCGTAGCAAGTAATCATTAATTAACCACATTTTAATTTATTGTAGGAGAGAGTTATGGGTATTGGTGGCATTAGTTTTTGGCAGCTTCTAATTGTATTGGGCATAGTGGTACTAATTTTTGGAACTAAAAAGTTTCGTAACCTAGGCAGTGATCTAGGCGGCGCTATCAAAGGCTTTAAATCTGCCATGAACGAAGGCGAAAAAGAAGCCGAAGCAGAGAGCACTCAAACAACGGCTCAAAAAAAAGCTGAGCATAAAGACACGATAGACGTTACAGCCACTAAAGTTAATCAGGAGCAGGAGCGCAAATAAGCGCCCTAGTCTATGTTCGATATTGGCTTTTTTGAACTCGTGGTGATTGCCGTTGTGGGCCTTCTAGTCTTAGGACCACAGCGTTTACCACAAGCAATTCGAACCCTAGGTTTATACCTAGGGCGAATTCGTAAAATGGTTTCTGGCATTCAACAGGAAGTAAACGAACAGTTGCAACTAGAAGAAATGCGCGAGCGTTTGGCAGAGCACGAGAAAAAAGTGCGTAGTGGCTTGCTTGATGCAGAAAAAGAACTAGCAGCAGAAATGCAATCACCGCAGGCCAATGAAAAGCACACTCCTGTAGAGCAAGCTGTTGTAGAACGACCTGCCAACCAGTCTAAGGACACACCCAAGTGAGCAACCCAGAATTACAACCTTCTGATTCAAGTAATGCCCCTTTGGTTGAACACCTTGTCGAGCTGCGTTCACGCGTATTGCGTAGTGTTTTGTCTGTATTGGTTGTGTTTTTATGTTTGTTTTATTTTGCTAACGACATCTACTTATTCATCTCTGAACCCCTAAGGTCTATTCTTCCCGAAGGGGCAAAAATGATTGCAACGGAAGTTGCATCGCCTTTCTTAGCACCTTTTAAGCTCACCTTATTCACTGCATTTTTAGTCAGTGTGCCTTACGTTTTATACCAAATTTGGAGTTTTATAGCGCCAGGGTTATATGAGCATGAAAAAAAGCTAGCCTTCCCTTTGCTGGGTTCAAGCATTGTGTTGTTTTATGCTGGTATGGCCTTTGCTTATTATGCAGTTTTCCCATTGCTCTTTGCCTTCTTCACCAAGGCTGCCCCTGAAGGGGTGACTGTTATGACTGATATTAATGCCTACCTAAGCTTTGTATTAAAGCTGTTCTTTGCTTTTGGTTTGGCTTTTGAAATTCCTGTGGCTACAGTCTTATTAGTTTTAGCAGGCATTACTAGTGTTGAAGGTTTAGTAGCAAAACGCCTTTATGTTATTTTAGGTTGCTTTGTAGCAGGCATGTTACTAACACCACCCGATGTGTTTTCACAAACGTTATTAGCCATTCCTATGTGGTTATTATTTGAGGTTGGTATACTCATTTCACGTTTATTACCCAAAACTAGGCATCAAGATTAAAGTTTAACTTTACATTTAAAAACAATAATTAAGGGTTATAAGCAGCTTTATTGTTTTGTATCAATTGTTAAGTTAAGGAACCTTGATATACATTAACTAAATGGAATGCTAAAGCAGGCAGATGGAGTTAGCAGATGGAGTTAAAGATGGTAGAAAGCAGTAAAGTCTTATATGAGGATGATGACCACCAGTACGTTTGGTTTGGTTGGGAAGATCCTGATACAGAAGAAACCTTGGTGCAATCGAATCAAGTGTTAGTTGTTAATCAGAATCAGGGTTATTTGTTTGACCCAGGTGGCGCGTTTATTTTTGCCGAAGTCGCAGCAGAAGTTAACAAGTACCTCCCCTTAGATCAAATTCGTTACCTTATCGCCACCCACCAAGACCCTGATGTACTTTCATCTGTCACCTTGTGGTTAAAAGCAACCAATGCGCGTTTGCTTGTATCACGCTTATGGGTGCGCTTTGTTTCCCACTTTGGCTTTAGTGATAACAGTCGACTCATTGCTATTGAAGACCGCGGTAAGATGATTAAGCTGCCAGCTGGCGGTGAAATTGTAATGTTACCTGCCCACTTTTTACACAGTGAAGGTAACTTTAGCTTCTATGATAGCCGTTCTAAAATTCTTTTTTCAGGTGATATAGGTGCTGCAGTTTTCCCTAAAGGTGAACGTTACCTAATGGTGGAAGATTGGGAAAAACACCTTACTTACACTGAAGGCTTCCATAAACGTTATATGGGTAATAATGCTGCTTTGCGTAAGTGGGTTAGTATGATTCGCCAATACCCTGTTGAAATGATTGTGCCTCAGCACGGTGCAATTATAGGCAAAGAACACATACCTAAATTCTTAGATTGGCTAGAAAACTTACAATGTGGAACTGATTTATTAGATGAATTCTACGGCTTTTAAGCTGACTCAGTTTTACAGGCATTTGTTCTAGTGTAAGCAAAATAAAAACAAGGAATAAACCAATAGGAGCCTGTCAAAATGAATGCAAACTTAGATGACAGCTGTTTGCTGTATGAGGACGATGAACACCAATTTGTTTGGTTTGGCTGGGAAGAAGAAGAGGGTTCTAATTCTTTTGTACAAACCAACCAATGTTTAATTATTAATGGCGGGCAGGGTTATTTGTTTGACCCAGGCGGAAGTTATGTCTTCCACCATGTATTAGAACAAGTCACGCGTTACTTACACCCTCGTCAACTCAACACCATGATAGCAACCCATCAAGACCCTGATGTTTGCTCTTCAGCGCCCTACTGGATGAAAGCCACCGACGCTAAGCTGCTAATTTCAGGTTTATGGTTACATTTTGTCTCTCACTTTGGCTTAGATGAGCCTGAACGGGTTGTTCCCATTCCAGATAAAGGTGCTAAATTGCGCCTGCCAAGCGGCGACCATCTGCTTATTTTACCTGCTCACTTTTTACACAGTGAAGGTAACTTTAGTATTTTTGATGAGCGTTCAGGCATTTTGTTTACCGGTGACATTGGTGCTTCTATTTACCCTGAAGGTGGGCGTGAAATTTTTGTAAAAGACTTTGAAGCACATAAAGCTTTTATGACTCCTTTCCATAAACGTTATATGCACTCCAATGCAGTTTGTAGGCACTGGGTAGCAAGAATTAGAGCCTTGCCAAAAAAAGTAACCATGATAGTGCCCCAGCACGGAGCAATGTTTCAGGGCGATCAAGTGGAAGCTTTTTTAGCTTGGTTTGAAGAACTGCAGTGTGGCGGTGATTATTTAAAAGCCATTTACGCTGACCAGCCTTTTTAGATAACAGACTGATTGCAAGGATACGCTATGTTTTTGCGTGATTTTGAACTGTCAAGAATAACGCCTGAACACCTTAAAGTGAGTCAGCCGGTGCCTTGGTCTATCTATGACGAGTTTGGCAAGCTGTTAATGGCTAAGGGCTCTATTTTGCGCTCCGACAGGCAAAAAGAAATTCTTACGCGAGTTGGCCTGTTTGCAAATGAAATAGAACCTGATCCTGAAAGCCTGTTACCTCAGCCTATTAAGTTTCACCGTAAAGTTAACCCCTTTGCAGAATTTGACGAACTTTGCTTAAAGCTTGAGGAAGTATTTAAGCTAATTGAATCAGAAACGCCCAATGGCAGCGTTATTAAAAAACGGGTTTACGATATAGCCACCCACATTCAAGGACTCGTTAGCTATGATAGCGACGCCTTATTAGGTGCGGTGCATTTGGCTGATCAGTTTCCTTACCATGTACACCACCCCATGCAAATAGCAGTATTAACAGAGCTAATTCTTGAGCGTTTACAAGTAGAGCAGGTGGTTCGCTTGTCGGTATTGGCAGCTGCCCTAACGGGTAACCTAGCCATGAACCCTTACCAACAACGCTTGCATCAGCAGAAAACACCTTTAAATGATCAGCAGCGTGAAGTAATTAATCGCCACCCTTTGCAAAGTATGCAAAAGCTAGAAGCCGCTGGGGTAGACGATGCATTATGGTTAGAACTAGTGGCGCAACACCATGAAAAATTAGATGGCACAGGTTACCCACGAAACCTTGTAGGCGACGCTATTCGTCGTGAAGCAAGGATTTTAGCCCTAGCCGATGTTTATACCGCAATGGTTACCCACCGGCCTTACCGTAACCCCATTAAACACAAAGACTCTTTGCGTGATATTTTCACTCAACGCGGCAGCAAGTTTGATTCCAAACTTACTCTAGTGTTCTTGAATGAGTTGGGGGTTTACCCACCCGGTGTTTATGTAAGGTTAAATAATGGTGAACTGGCCGTTGTAATAGGCCGAACACCTAACCCACGCTCACCTTTAGTGGCAAGCATTAAAAAAACTGATGGCGAGTTCTTTTTATCGCCTAGGCGACGCAATACAGAAAATGAACAATTTGCTATTCGTAGTGCTTGCAATGTAAGTGAACGAATAAAAGTAAACCCTGCTACGCTTTGGGGCATTCAAGCCATTAGAGTTAATAGTGTGAATACTGCCGATTTATCGTCTATTGCTGATTTAATCTAGTTTTTTAGGTGGGTTTTAATTAGTAATCTAAAAGTAGCATTAAAAAAACCATTGAACAGCCCTGCTAACAAGTAGGGCTGCTTGGTTTTAGCTTAGAGTGACTTTAAGTTAATTTAGTTTTAAGCCATTTCTAAAACTTTATCGACTAGCTTAAAAATACCTGCTTTAGCTTCAGTAATGCGTGTGGCTAGCATGTAGGCTGGTGTGCTAATCACCTTATGGCTTTTGTCGACAACAATGGCATCAACTGGGCAGCTTTTATGCAGCGAACCCATGCTAGTCATTGCACCTTCAACTGCAGCATCTTGCCCTACAGTGCAAAGAATACCGGGTTGAATAAGCTTGGCTGTAATGGCTGGTGTGATGCACATTAGGCCAATGGGTTTTTCAGCTTTATAAAAAGCCTGCACAAAAGCTTGTACGTCTGAGTCAACCGAACAGTCTGCGCCTTCACTGGCAAAGGTAGAGAAGTTTTTAGCCACACCAAAACCGCCTGGTAAAATAACGGCATCGTAATCGGCAGGGTTAGCTGCCGATAAAGCAATGATGTTACCCCTTGCTAAACGGGCAGCTTCAACTAAAAGATTGCGGCTAGCAGCCCCACCGGGTTGGCTGTCGCTTACTTCTTCACCTGTTTGGTGATTAATAACTTGGGCTAGGGGTTTATCAGGTGCAATAAACTGATAGTCAGCATTTTGTTCATCTAAGCGCAGCAGTGTTAAGACAGTTTCATAAATTTCCGCACCGTCATAAACGCCACAACCAGCAATAAGTAAAGCAACTTTCTTAGTCATTATTTTTACCCTTAAGTAGTTTAAAACACCCATAGAATTTAGCTGCCTATTAGCCTAGAGGCAAACTCTTGCCATTAAATATTGCTTTGGGCTGATATACTTAGGTTAACATTCAGCAATTCCTCTTCTATTTTTGTGAGAATTAAACGTGCAAACAACTCCCCGACATTTTCCTGCTACAAGAATGCGCCGTATGCGCGCCGATGATTTTTCACGTCGTTTAATGCGTGAAACTGAGTTAACTCCCACTGATTTTTTAGTGCCTATTTTTGTTCAAGAAGGCACGAATGCGCGCGATCCTATTCCCTCCATGCCAGGTGTTGATCGTTTAAGTATTGATTTGCTAGTTAAAGAAGCACGTGAACTGGCTTCTTTGGGCATTCCTGGCATTGCACTATTTCCAGTGGTTGGCAAAGAAGGCAAAAGTGAATTTGCTGAAGAAGCTTATAGTGCCAATGGTTTAGTGCAGCGCAGCATTAAAGCTGTTAAAGATGTGGTGCCAGAGCTAGGCATTATTACTGACGTAGCCTTAGACCCTTACACCACCCACGGCCAAGACGGTATTATTGACGCTGAAGGCTATGTTCTGAATGACCGCACTGTGGATACTCTTGTTAAGCAGGGTTTGTCTCATGCAGAAGCCGGTGCAAACGTCTTAGCCCCTTCCGACATGATGGATGGCCGCATCGGTGCTTTGCGCCAAGTGTTAGAAAAAGAAAACCTAGTAAATACACGCATTCTTTCTTATGCCGCAAAATACGCTTCAGCCTATTACGGCCCCTTCCGTGATGCGGTTGGCTCTTCTGCAAGCCTTGGCAAAGCCAACAAAGCCAGTTACCAAATGGACCCAGCCAACAGCGATGAAGCTTTGCACGAAGTGGCGCTAGACCTAGCCGAAGGCGCGGACATGGTTATGGTTAAACCGGGTATGCCTTACTTAGACATAGTGCGCCGTGTAAAAAGCCAATTTGGGGTGCCAACTTTGGTTTACCAAGTAAGCGGTGAATATGCTATGCACATGGCGGCAATTGAAAAGGGTTGGTTGTCTGAGGCGGTCATGATGGAAGCTTTGGTGTGCATGAAACGTGCTGGCAGTGACGGCATTTTAACTTACTATGGTAAGCGCGCAGTGCAGCTATTAAATCAGTAATTTATTAAATTAGTAAATTAAGAGGCAGGGAAAGATGGCGATTAAACCCGAAGTATTAAGTCAACCCGACACCAATACACCCACCGTTTTAGTGGTTACTCCCCGTGCCACTTTACGCATTAACCAAAGTAAAAGCGGTGTTCGGCGGCGCAAGTCAGATGACAGCATTGATTTAGATGCCCCCGATCTTTACTTTAATCGCGAACTTTCCCACCTACAATTTAATATTCGGGTGCTAGAACAATCCTTAGATTCTAGTCACCCCTTATTAAACAGGCTGTTTTTCCTACTTATTTTTTCTAGTAATTTAGATGAGTTTTTTGAAATTCGTGTGGCTGGTTTGCGTCATCAAGTAGCCATAGATAGAGAAAAATCAGCAGCCGATGGTATGCGCCCAACTGAAATACTTAAAGAAATATCACGCCTCTGCCATGAACAGGTAGAACGCCAATATGCTTTATTAAATGAAGTGTTAATTCCGGCAATGGAAGCAGAAAAAATACGCTTTATTCGCCGTAACCAATGGACAAAAGAACAGGCAGCTTGGGTTGAAGCGTTTTTTAACAATGAAATTTTGCCCGTTACCAGCCCCATAGGGCTAGACCCTTCACACCCCTTTCCACGCCTAGTGAATAAAAGTTTAAACTTTATTGTTTCTTTGGAAGGTAAGGATGCGTTTGGGCGTGAAGGTGGCCTTGCCATTTTACCTGCTCCCCGTTCTTTACCACGCTTATTGCGCCTGCCCGACGAGCTTTGTGATGGCGGTGATAATTTTGTTTTCTTATCTTCAATGATTCATGCCCATGCTAAATCTCTTTTTCCGGGCATGAAAGTTAAAGGCTGTTACCAGTTTAGATTAACCCGTAACGCAGATTTAGCCGTTAATTCTGAAGAAGTTTCTGATTTGGCCAGTGCTTTAAGGGGCGAGCTTTTATCGCGACATTATGGCGATGCAGTGCGTTTGGAAGTGGCAGACAACTGCCCCGCAGAACTGGCCAATTTTCTATTGAAACAGTTTTCTTTAACCGAAGAAGAACTGTATTGCGTTAACGGCCCTGTTAATTTGAATCGCTTAATGGCCGCTATGGGGCAGATAGACAGACCCGACTTACACTACAAGCCCTTCACTTCAGGCTTGCCCAAGCCTTTACGCAAAGAAGCCGGTTCAATTTTTAACGCCATTCGCCAAGGCGATTTATTACTTCATCACCCCTTTGAGAGCTTTTCACCCGTTGAAGATTTACTGCGTGAAGCAGCCAACGACCCAGATGTAGTGGCTATAAAACAAACCCTTTACCGCACCGGTGCAGATTCTAATATTGTTAACGCCTTGGTTGAAGCAGCACGTAACGGCAAAGAAGTAACCGTTGTTATCGAGCTACGCGCGCGCTTTGATGAAGCCGATAACCTAACCCTAGCCAGCCGTTTACAAGAAGCCGGAGCCATCGTTATTTATGGTGTGGTGGCCTATAAAACTCACGCCAAAATGATGCACCTATTGCGCCGTGAACAAGGCAGCTTAAAACCCTATGCACACCTAAGCACTGGTAACTACCACGCTAAAACTGCACGTCTTTATACTGACTATGGTTTATTAACTGCCAACCAAGACATTTGTGACGATGTACATAAGGTTTTTTTACAGCTGTGTGGCATGGGGCAGGTGTTGAATATGCGTAAATTGCTTCATGCGCCCTTTACGCTGCACAAAAAAATATTAGAAATGATTGACCGAGAAACCGAGCTGGCAATCGCAGGCAAAAAAGCACGAATTATTATTAAAGTTAACGCCATTACTGAACCCAAGCTAATTAAAGCACTTTATCGTGCTAGCCAAGCAGGGGTTGAAATTGATTTAATTGTGCGCGGCATTTGTTGCTTAAAGCCGGGCATTGCTGAAGTATCCGAAAACATTAGGGTGCGTTCTATTATTGGGCGTTTTTTAGAACATACTCGAGTATTTAATTTTTATAATGATGGTAAAGAAGACATTTATTGTGCCAGTGCAGACCTAATGGAACGCAACCTGTTTCACCGCGTAGAAACCTGCTTCCCTTTACTTGATTCACGTTTAGCTAATCGAGTGCGTAAAGATTTAAAAACCTATTTGCTAGATAACTGCCAAAGCTGGGAACTGCAAAGTGATGGGCAATATTTGCTTAATTCACCTGCTGAAGGAGAGGCTGAAGTCAGCGTACAGGAAACACTCTTAGATGCTTATGCAGAAAAACTCAATTAACTATTTTTAGGTTAGCAAGCCCTAGGTTAATGACTTATGGACTTAAGGCTAAGCATTAATTAAGCAACTAGTTAAGGGGTTAGCTTGGCCGTGTAAGTCTGTGTTAGGCTAATCCCCTTTTTTAAAAGCCTTCATTTTTTATTCGTAATGGTTTTAATGGAAATCTTAACATGACAAAAAAAATGGTTAATCTAACCCCGCAGGTTGCTGGCTTGTGCTGGATAAAAGCAGAACAATGGTCTCGTTTGTTGGAAGTGGCGGAAGACAAAGCTAGCCTTGAAGCCACTTGGCAAGAATGGGAAGCTAAAAGCTTAGAAATGATTGAAGTCTTTGCAACACGCAATATTTTAATTGAAAAGATTGCCGTCGATGTTGAAGATTTAATTAACTGGTGCCAAGAACGCGAAAAACCAGTAAGTGCCGCAACCCGTGCTGAATATGTTACAGCTTTAATGATGGAACAAAAAAAGCTGCACAACGAAAAAACAACCTGCCACTAATCCGCCTTAAACTTCCAACTCTGCCAAGGCTTGTAACCAACTAGGGTCTAAATAATTCAAGTTGGTTTCCATGCCTAGCTGCTGCATTTTTTGTTCAGTGGCTAACTTTTCTACTTTTAGTTCAAGCAAAGCAGTGTCATCACCTTCAAGGCGATGCATCTGTTCCAAGGCTTGGTGATAAAAATGTAGCAGCTTTAAAGCTTCAGCTTGGTCTGTTGCTGCCAAGGTTTTAATGCTGTGCATCTTGTTAGTAACGCGCATTAAGTTACGCTTTAAATGCCAGCCATAAACAGCTTCACGCATAAACGGCTGTTGGCTGAAAACCATTTTCACTAGCAAGAAGGTTATTGCTAGCCCCAGTAAAACACCCAACAAGTTAAGGCGAAAATGGTTGCCGCCGGGTGTTCCCCAAATAATAACCAGCAAGCTAGACAAGCCCATGCCAAGTGAGGCAAAAACAACAATTAAAATTAAACTGCTTTTACGTGTGCGCTGGCGGTAATCTTTAGGGTCTATATTTTGTAAAGTAAACATTTTACTTCCTATTTTTCAGCCAACCCTTGTACAGGATAAAGCGTATAAATTTTGAAAAACTCTTCGCGTGAAAAAGTTTGGATTAGGTTTTTACTGTAAGCAATTTTACGGTTTTTTTGTAAATCAAAACCCTTGTAATTCAAAAGCTGTAAACAGCTAGCACAAACTTGACGTGCCGTAGACAACTCACCTAGGGGTAGGTTTCCTGTGCGGCGAGTGCTAACCCAAATAGCTTGGTTGGCAGGCCAGCTTTGCGTAGTGCTGCATTGGGC
>JAAYGA010000328.1 GCA_012727935.1 Pseudomonadaceae bacterium
AAAATAATGATTTCATCATCTTGCTTAGAAAAACCCACCTTGCCGTTAAATTCAAAAGCATTAGCAAGGTTAAAGTCCACTTCGCCATAAAGTGAAAAGCCAAGGTTAGTAAGATCAAGGTTAGCAAGGTCTTTAAGGTTAAGACTAGGCAAAGAAATATTGGCTAAATTGGGGGCTATTTTAAGGCTAGGGTCTAAATCAAATAGGTTAAAATTAAAGGGTAAATCCAGTGGTAACATGCTGAGATCAGCAATTAAAGGCGTAACACCATCTACTTTTGTTAGTGCCACCGAACCCACATTCAGGCTGCCAGCCGTACCAAACTGGCCTGCCAAATTAGTAATTAAGCCTGCGCCTTGCAAGCCAGCTAACCGCAGCATTGTACCGCTGGTGGCATTACCGACTGTTAAAGCTGTTTCGCCGTCGGTCAATGATAGTAAAAACACATCTTGGGCTGCCTGCCCTTCAATAATTGCTAGGCTAGTTTTAGTGAAACCAAACTGCCCAGACAAGTTGTAAGCCGCTGCACCTAAAGACAAACCCAAATCTAAGTTGGCATTAATGGTAAAGAAATCTTGCTGGGGTGCTGTATTGAAATCAACATTAATGTTATTTACTTTATTCAGCGCCATGCTCGGCAAGGCCGAACCATCTAGCTGGGTTAATGCCAAGTTATTAGCATTTAATGTGCCAGCCATGCCTTCTTCATCAATTAAAAAAGCACCCTTTAAGTCATTAAGTGACAAGTTCAAGCCACTTGCCCCAGCACCAGCTGTTATGGCCAAAGTGCCTTGGTCAATATTCACTTGAATGGCATCGGCGGCCAAGGGGTTTAGCGCCATGTCCATCTTGGCTTTTAGGGTTTGTCCTGCTAGGTCAATTTCAGTAGCGCCCGATAGGATTAAAAAAGCTTCTTTTTCAGCGGGTCGTTGTGTAATTAGGTTGCCAATATCAGCAGACACTTGGCTAAGATCAAGCAGCCCGTCGCTGCTGTTATGCACGGCCTGCCCGTAAACAATGTTTAGGTCGTGGGCTTTTAAACTTAAGCTGTCGAGTAAGCCAGTTTCTGCTGAGGTGGCAGTGCCATTAGCATAAAACCAGCTGCGGTCATCCAATGTATCTGAAGTGGTTAAGTAATTAAGACCTAAATTTAGGCCTGCAAGGTTTAGAGTAAATGCATCTTCTGCGGCAAAACGCGCACTGCCATTTTTGATATTAAGCTGCCAAGCATCGAACAGGGTGGGCTGGTTGGCAGAATCGTAAAGAGAAAAATCAGCGATGTAATCAACCGATACTTCACCACTGATTGCAAGGCTTGAAAAAGAAAGGTCGCCAGTAAAAGAGTAGCCACCTGAAGCATTGAAGTAATTTAGGTTTAGCAGTTCACCATAAATATTTTGTTGTTCGGTGCCTAAAATTTCACTTAAAAAGGTAGAGCCAGAATCAATTGCTTTGGTTACCAGCTTCAACTCGGTTGCCGACTGCTCTATTTCAAAATATAAGTTTGAGTCAGCTACAGTTAAGCCTTCAATGGCATCAAAAGCACCTGAGTAAGAGCCGTAGGTCATAATGGTGAACTCGTCGCCCACCTTGGGTTGGTAGCCATTAAGTAACTCGATGGACAACTTGCCATCAAAAACCAGATTATTGGCAATGTTAAGTTGATCGTATTCGCTGCCTGCGGTTAAGCCTGCTAGCTCAATAGTAATTTCAGAAAGATTCGTGTTAACCAAGCTTTCAAAGCTTTGTAGGCCAGGAGAATAGCCGGGCGAGAGTTTGCCTGTGTTCACCAAGTTCAAGTTCACTGTGCCGCTGCCACCTAGCGTTTCTTTTTCGCCAATTAACAGGCTGCTGCCGCTTAAGTAGAGGTCGGTTTTAATGTTGGCTAGGTCAAAGGGTGTGTCATCTAACTGGAAGCTTGAATCTGCTGCTGGCTGCTCATAAATGGATGCTTGTTGTGAGGAAGATTGGTTTAGTTTTTGAAAACTGGCCAAGGTGTATTGTTCAGTAAACGCATCAAGCGGACTGCTTGGCTCTAATAAGCGCGTGCTAGCAACTTGCATTGCTCCAAACACTGGGTCACCTGACAGAAGAATTCTAGCTTCTAGTGCCTCGACTTTAAACGCGTTCTTAATTAATTGAGCTAATAATTTTGGCTTAGCAAACATAAAGCAATCTTCCTATTTTAGAATCTAAAAAGCTGAGTATTGATAGTAAAAAAATCAGTTTCTAAGTTCTATCAGTTAAATTTAATGCACACTGATGAAACTTATTATATTCCTTAAAGAAAATCTATAACATATCCATGTAGCTACACATTTTTTTCTAAAAATAGTATCTTTCTAGCGTGTTTTTTTAGGGCTTGAATTGCCCTGCTTGCAAGTTATCTAACCATTGTTTTCAATGCAGGCCAGTAAGAAAAATATCACTTTACATAATCAATAAAATATTAGAGGAATTAACCATGTTCACTAAG
>JAAYGA010000329.1 GCA_012727935.1 Pseudomonadaceae bacterium
GCAAACAATCAACCGCGACCTAGGCGTTCTGCCAAATAAGCCATTAACTGACCACCTATATCTAGGCCGCACTGCTCATCTAATTCACGCACACAGGTGGGGCTAGTGACGTTAATTTCGGTAAGGTAATCGCCGATAACGTCTAGGCCAACAAACATTAGGCCTTTGGCTTTAAGTACCGGCGCAACTTGGTTAACTATCCAATAATCACGTTCGGTTAGCTTACGAGCAATGCCACTGCCACCGGCGGCAAGGTTGCCACGGGTTTCGCCTGCCATAGGTACACGCGCCAAACCATAAGGCACGGCTTCACCGTTGATAACAAGAATGCGGGTATCGCCGTCTTTAATTTCTGGCACAAACCTTTGCACCATTATTTGGCGCAGGTTGTTATCGGTTAATTCTTCAATAATTGCACCTAGGTTTAGGCCTTCTTCCTTTACACGGAAGATGCCCATGCCGCCCATGCCATCGAGCGGCTTTAAAATAATGTCTTGGTGTTCTTTATGGAAGGCGCGAATTAACTCGCTATTGCTGCTAACCAAGGTGGGCGGGCAACAGTCTGGAAATTCTTGGGCAAACAGCTTTTCGTTACAGTCACGCAGGCTTTGTGGCTTGTTAACCACTAGCACACCTTCACGCTCAGCAGCTTCTAACAACCAAGTCGAAGTTAAGAAGTTGCCGTCAAAAGGTGGATCGGTACGCATAAGCAGAATGTCTAGTTCAGCCATAGAAGCGGCTTGGGACTCGCCTAGTTCAAACCATTTTTCTGGGTTAGCAAAAACATCTAGGTCGGCCATCAGCGCCCAAGCTTTGCCTTGGCGTAGGTGTAAATCACCCATTTCCATGTATTTGAGTTTCCAGCCACGCTTTTTAGCAGCTAACAAGAGCGCCAGAGTGGTGTCTTTTTTGTAGGTAATATCCGCAATCGGATCCATTACCACGCCCACTACTACCTGCTTAGTCATTTTGCCTCCCACACTGGCATGTTAGTTACTTAATTAAAACTACTTAATAAAAGCTACTTAAAATCGCCCCACCAATGCTGCACTAGGGTGAGTGCGGCTAGCGGTGCAGTTTCTGTTCGTAAAATTCTAGGGCCTAAACGCAGGCCAGTAAAACCTTGTTGCTTGGCTGCTTGGGCTTCGGCTTCCGTCAAACCGCCTTCAGGGCCAATTAATAATGCCACGCTGGTTACTTCTTTAACTGCCAGCTCGCCACTTTGACCGTGTGGATGCAGCAAGAGTTTCATGCTTTCTTGGCGCTGGGCTAACCAGTCGTCTAATAATTGGGGCACATGAATAATCGGCAAGTCGTTACGGCCACTTTGCTCGCAAGCACTGATAGCAATTTGCTGCCATTGCTGGTGCTTTTTCTGCTCTCGCTCGCCTTTTAAGCGCACATCGCCTTGGCGGGTATAAAGGGGGGTAATTTCTGTTACGCCCAGCTCGGTGGCTTTTTGAATAATCCATTCCATCTTGTCACCTTTAGAAATGGCTTGCCCAAGATGGGTGGTTAAAGGCGAGGGTGCGGCGGCTATAACCGGCGCTAGCAGCTGAAGTAGTGCGCGGTTTTTATTGCCTTCCATAAGCTGTGCTAGGTAGCAGTCCTTGCCATCAAACAGGTGGACTTGTTCGCCAGGCTGCATACGCAGCACTTGAATCATGTGGCGAACCACTTGGCCGTCTAGTTCTATTTCAGACTGTCCGGCCAAGGGTTGAGATGAATAAAAACGCCGCACGCTAAAGCTTATTGCGTTGTTTGAGCTTCACGCTGTTTGCGCTCAGCAAAAATAGCTTCAAAATTAACCGGCGCTATCATTAAAGGAGGAAAACCACCTTTCACTACTAGGTTATCGATTGCTTCACGCGCATAAGGAAAAAGAATATTAGGGCTAAAAGCACCTAAAGCGTGTTCTAGGTTATCGCCTTCAATACCAGCAATTTGAAAAGCGCCACTCTGCTCTACTTCAGCAAGAAACGCTGTTTTTTCACCAAAAGTAACCTGTGCGCTAATTTTTACAGTCACTTCGTAAAGGTCTTCGCTCACCTGACGGTTGCTGGTGTCTAGCTTTACATCAACGTGTGGCTGCTCTTTGACCATAAAAACTTCTGGGCTATTAGGCGCTTCAAAAGACACATCGCTTAGGTATAAACGCTGTAGGGCAAATTGGGTTTGGGGTGCTTCACTCATTATTTAGTTTCCTTAATTTTTTAAAACTTACTTTTAGCCTTACTTTTTAACCTGTCTTACTTTTTAACCTGTCTTACTTTTTAACCTGTCTTACTTTTTAACCATAGGCATAGAATCACTCTGCCACTGCATTATGCCGCCTTTAAGGCGTAAAACTTGTTCAAAACCGGCTTTTTGTAACTTAGCTATCGCTATGCCAGTCGAACTACCAGTATTACAAACCACGATGATTTTTTTATTCTTATGCTTATCTAGCTCTTGGATGCGTGTATCTAGGTTAGCCGTAGGAATATTAACCGAACCAGCAATGTGGCCTTGGGTAAAGTTTTTACGGTCACGAATATCCAGCGTAATGGCTTCATCACGGTTCATTAAACGCACAGTCTCTGGCACATTCACGCTATTGCCGGTGGTGCGACTTTCATTAAAAGCGATTAAAGCCAGCAACAGAACAAAGGCGCTAACTAACATGGGGTTGTTGATACTGAACTCAATTACTTGCTCTAACATGGTGGATCTCTTTTATTGCGCTGTGACTTAAAGATTAAGACAAGCTTAACCCTGAAAAAAATTTGTGGTTTAGGATACACCAGAGTAACAATCTAGGCATCTGTAAGATGGAGATTTAAGGCAGGTAGCGTTATTATGTGCCACAGCTAATTCTTCTGGCCTGCGCCTGTTCTAACGTTAATCTGATTTTAACCTGACTTTAAAGAGTGATCCTAAACGTCATGAGTTCTCAACGCATTCCTACTGCCCTCATTATTCTCGATGGTTATGGTGACAACCCAGCCAGTGATAATAACGCCATTTTCCATGCTAAAACACCGGTTATGGACCGTTTACGTGCCGAATTACCTGCTAGCCAAATTCATACTGATGGCTTGCATGTGGGCTTACCCGAAGGCCAGATGGGTAATTCTGAAGTAGGCCACATGAACCTAGGTGCTGGGCGCGTTGTTTACCAAGATTTTACCCGTGTAACCCAAGCCATTAAAGATGGCAGCTTTTTTACTAACCCAACTTTAATAGCTGCGGTTGATGAAGCCATTGCTAAAAAAGCAGCGGTTCACCTGATGGGGTTGCTGTCTTCTGGTGGTGTTCACAGCCACGAAGAGCATTTGTTTGCTATGGCTGAATTGGCGGTTAAACGCGGCGCTAAGCAAGTTTTTCTTCATGCATTTTTGGATGGTCGTGACACCCCACCTCGCAGTGCTAAAGCTTCAATAGAAGCTGCTGATAGTAAATTCAAAGAACTGGGCGTAGGACGAGTGGCTAGTTTAATTGGCCGCTACTACGCTATGGACCGTGACAACCGCTGGGATAGAGTTGAGCAAGCCTATAACCTTTTAACCTTAGGTCAGGCAGATTTTAACGCTGAAACGGCAGTGGCTGGTTTAGAAGCGGCTTATGAGCGGGGCGAAAATGATGAGTTTGTTAAAGCAACTGCGCTAGGCTTGCCTTGCCAAATTGAAGACGGTGATGCGGTTATTTTTATGAATTTCCGTGCTGACCGCGCCAGAGAAATTACCCGCGCCTTTACTGAAGCCAACTTTGATGGTTTTGCACGCCGTGCTTGGCCGCGTTTAAGCAGCTTCGTTATGCTCACCCAATACGCTGAAGACATTAACGCAGCTGCCGCTTTTCCGCCTGAAAACCTAACCAATACACTTGGCGAGTACTTAGCTAGCTTAGGGAAAACCCAGCTACGCATTGCAGAAACCGAAAAATATGCTCACGTTACTTTTTTCTTTTCTGGCGGTAGGGAAGAACCTTTTGAAGGCGAAACAAGAATATTGGTTCCCTCTCCTCAGGTCGCTACCTACGATTTACAGCCTGAAATGAATGCCTACGAAGTAACCGATAAGCTAGTAGCAGCCATTCATTCTGGCGAATACGATGCCATTATTTGCAACTATGCCAACGGCGATATGGTGGGCCATACGGGTGATTTTGATGCCACTGTTAAAGCCATTGAAGCCTTGGATGTGTGTGTTGGGCGTGTCGTTGAAGCCCTGCAAGCAGTGAATGGGCAAGGTTTTATTACTGCCGATCATGGCAACGCTGAACAAATGTTAGATGAAACCACGGGGCAAGCACAAACTGCCCACACCACCTTTCCCGTACCACTTATTTACTTGCCACCTAAAGGCCGTAAAGCGCGGCTATTAGACGGCGGCAGCCTGTCAGACTTAGCGCCTAGCCTGCTTAAAGTCATGGGATTAGAGCAGCCAGCCGAGATGACTGGTAAAGCTTTGGTTGAATTTATGCCCACTGAACTTGATAGCACGGAAGACTAGTTAATGCAGTTAGCAAAAAATAGGGAGGCTGTTATGTGCCGCTTAAACTTAACTAGCCTACTTTTTATAAGCCTGTTTTTTGTCTGCTTGCTAGTTACAACGAATCAGACGCTAGCGGCTAGTAAAGAGGAAGTAAGTGAGCGTCAGCTACAAGAACTAAGGCGCGACATTAGTAAACTGCAAGGCTGGCTAAAAGATGCAAAGGGCGAACATTCTTCCTTAGAAAACCGGCTGCGTGAAACTGAAGTACAAATTGGCCAGCTTATTACTAATATTGCCAACAACAGCCATGAAGCCAGTGAGTTAGAGCAAAAACTAGCCCGTTTACGTAATGAACAACGCAGCTTACAAACCCAGCTAGACCAACAAGCTGGCTATTTACGCCAGCAAATTCGTTCTGCCTACGCTATGGGGCGGCAAGAATATTTAAAAGTTTTGCTGAACCAACAAGAACCCGACCGAGTGGCACGCCTGTTAAGGTATTACGACTATATCAACAAAAAAAGAACCGAGCAGATAGAAGAATACCTAGGCACAGCACGCCAACTAAACTTAGTTCAGTCTGAAATTATTACCCGTGGCAAAACCCTCGAACAAGTAAGGCGCAGCTTGCAAGATCGTCGCAGTGAACTGCTTGCCGAACAAAAGAAACGCCAACAGGTGGTTCAACAATTAAGCAAAGACATTGTTGGCCGAGGCGATGAACTTAAAAAACTGCAAGTCGACCAACAACGCTTAGAACAATTATTAGCCGCAGTTACTGATGCCATAGTAAAGCTGCCGCCGCCCAGAGACGCTAGCCCCTTTCCACAGATGCGCGGCAAACTGCCTTGGCCCATTAAAGGCCGCGTACTCAGTGCCTATGGCAGCAAACAATACAATAACCGCATTACCAGCCACGGCCTGCTAATTCAAGCCAGCGAAGGCGATGAAGTGCGTTCAATTCATGGTGGACGGGTGGTTTTTGCTGATTGGCTACGTGGTTTTGGCTTTATGCTAATAATAGATCATGGCGATGGTTACATGAGTCTTTACGGTTATAATCAAACCCTGCGTAAAGAACTCGGTGATTGGGTACATGGCGGTGAAGTGGTTGCTACTGCTGGCTCTTCAGGTGGGCAACAAAACAATGGGCTTTATTTTGAAATAAGAAGTGGTGGCCAACCTTTAGACCCCATAGGTTGGATAGCTCGCCGCTAACTTTTAACTTTTTTTGCTGTAGGTAACACTATGCACCCCTCTACACCCAGCCAAAATACTTCCAACCCAGCATTATTACGGCTAGGTATTGTATTATTTTTTAGCCTCTTGCTACTAACACCTTCAGTGTTTGCTGATAACACCAGCGACCTAGACTACCCGCTTGACCCACAATATGACCTGCCCCTTGATGAGCTGCGTAGTTTTGCTGAAGTTTACGAACGTATTAAACAAGCTTATGTGCATGAAGTCGATGACCGCGAACTATTAGAAAGTGCCATTAAAGGCATGTTGTCTGGCTTAGATCCTCACTCTGCCTACCTTGCACCCGAAGCATTTAAAGATTTGCGTGAATCTACCCAAGGCGAGTTTGGTGGTTTGGGCATAGAAATAGGCATAGAAGAAGGCTATATCAAAGTTATTAGCCCCATTGATGATACCCCTGCTTCACGCGCTGGCTTACAGCCTCACGATTTAATTATTCGAATTAATGATACGCCCACCCGTGAAATGTCGGTCGATAAAGCCATGGAAATTATGCGCGGCGAACCCGGTACTAAAATAGAACTAACCATTCAGCGTGAAGAGGTTAACCAACCCTTTAAAGTTACTTTAGAGCGCGGCTTAATTCGCATTACCAGCGTAAAAGAAAAAATGTT
This sequence comes from Pseudomonadaceae bacterium, assembly GCA_012727935.1. GTDB lineage: Bacteria > Pseudomonadota > Gammaproteobacteria > Pseudomonadales > Halomonadaceae > Marinospirillum. The sequence goes on from JAAYGA010000329.1 coordinate 6,353, forward strand.
AGAAACTGGTTTTGGCTACCTACGCATTAGTCAATTTCAAAACCGCAGTGGTAACGAAGTACAAAAAGCCCTAAACAGGCTAGTGAAAGAAAACCAAGCACCCTTAGAAGGTTTAATTTTAGATTTACGCAACAACCCCGGCGGAGTGTTGCAAGCAGCAGCCGACGTGGTGGATGTGTTTTTAGACAAAGGCTTAATTGTTTACACCCGTGGTCGCTTGCCAGATACCCAAATGCGCTTTGAAGCTAACCCCGGTGACAGCTTAGATGGCGCACCTTTGGTGGTATTAATTAACGGTGGCTCGGCTTCGGCCTCTGAAATTGTGGCTGGCGCTTTGCAAGATCACCAACGCGCTTTAATTATGGGAACGGCTAGCTTTGGCAAGGGTTCAGTACAAACCATACTGCCACTGAATAATGACCGCGCTATAAAAATGACTACCGCACTTTATTACACACCCAATGGCCGCTCTATTCAGGCCGAAGGTATTCAACCCGACATTGAGGTGGTGAATGCTCGCATCACCTTATTAGAAACTAATCAAACTACTAAAGAAGCCGATTTAGATGGGCATTTAAACAATGAATCTAAGGGTTTGAAGGGTAAAAAAGCAGCAGCAAGCCTTAATACTGCCGAAGATTACCCATTAAATGAAGCTTTAAACCTGCTGCGTGGGCTGGTTATTTTTAAAAGCCGCCACCTGCCAGTAAATTAATTGAATACTACCTAATAAGCTAACCCAACGGTCGCAATCCCAAGGCTTGGGCAATTAGCTGGCGTTTAAGCCAAGGGTTTTTATTAACCAGTTTCATGCCTAGGTTACGTAATAAAAGCACTGGCAGGTTTTGTGTTGCAAATAAGCGTTTAAAGCTTTCCATTAGCGCCATCATGGCTAAATTGTCTGGTTTACGTTGGCGCTGATAAGTGTTTAATACCGCCAAACTTCCGAGTGGTTTCTTAGCTGTTGCGGCTTGTTTTATAACCTGCGTTAAGGCGGCGACATCGGCAAAACCAAGGTTAATGCCTTGCCCTGCCAAAGGGTGAATGGTATGTGCTGCATCGGCGATTAATGCTAAACCCGGTTTTACATAATCGGTGGCGTGGCGCTGACGCAAAGGCACCACCTGACGTGCTTGGCTAAGCTCTACCTTGCCTAAACGCCCTTCAAAAGCTTGGGTTAGCTGTTGGTTAAAAGCCTGTTCATCTAGCGCCAATAATTCAGCGGCTTCTTCTGGGTGGGTAGACCAAACAATAGAGCACCAGTGGTTATCGCCATCTAAATTCAAAGGTAAAAAAGCCAACACACCTTTATCGCTAAAGTTTTGCCAAGCGGCATTAGCATGGGATTTTTCCATACGCACGCTGGTTACTAGCGCATGGTGGCCATAGTTCCATTCACGGGTTTTAAAATCGCCCAGTTTACGCACTCTGGAATTCGCCCCGTCAGCACCAACAATTAGCTCTGCTTCTAACACACTGCCGTCGCTTAGCTTTAATTCACGCCTGCCTTGGGTAGTTAAAGGCTCGCTTAGGGCAAGGGCTTCAACGCCTGAATACCAGTCTAAATTAAGTTGCTCTGCTACCACTTCTAACAAACCCAACTGGGTAACAGTATTTTCGACTAGGTAACCCAAATGGGAAACACCGGCTTCTGCTGCATCAAAAGCGACTTCGGCTGTGCCTTGGCTATCCCAAACTCGCATACCTTGATAAGGGTTGACCCGCAGCTGTTGCATCGCAGGCCAAGCACCTAGGCTGTCTAGCAGCTGGCGGCTGGTTTCAGACAAGGCACTAACACGGGTATTAAAGGTTGCTGCTTGCCAGCTAGGGGCTTGTTCAGCCAGTTCAACTATGGCTAGTTTTAAACCTGTGTCAGCAAGGCCAGCTGCTAAGGCCAAACCTGCCATGCCACCGCCTACAATCACTACATCATAGTGTTTAGTTGCTTTTGCTTGCTGCATTTTAAACCCCCATCGCTTTGGCGGTTATCCAACGCCTAAGCGGTGCCGTTAAATTAAGCCCAATTAAACCTGCCGCACGGGCATGGCCTAAAAGTGGTGTGTCGTTGGCAAAAAGTGCAATCAGCCCATGACTAAAACCTATAACGTTGTTTTGATCGTTGCTGCGCTGTGCCTGCCACTTTTCTAGTAAGGGCAGTTCACCTGGGTGAAAGTTCCTACCTTGGCTAGCAGCCTCTTGTGCGCCAGCGGCTAAAGCTTCAGCCAAACTCATCACACCACGAATGGCTAGGTTATAACCCTGCCCTGCGACTGGGTGTAAATAATGGGCGGTATTGCCCAGTAAAACTAAGTTACGTCTGACTTGTTCTTTAGAGCGTACTTTTTTAAGTGGGTAGGCAAAGCGTTCGCCCACCTTTTGAAAACGCCCAGCACGGTTGCCAAAACTTTTTTGAATCGCTTGTAGAAATTCAGCATCACCCAATACCGCATCGGTTGCGGCTTGCTCGTTAGTGCGCGTCCAAACTAAAGCCATATCGCGCCCAGCAAGGGGTAATAATGCCATAGGGCCATCGGCTGCAAAGCGTTCATAAGCCCAGCCTTGGTGCGGCTTAGACATGCGTACATTGGCAATAATGGCGGTTTGTTCATAATCGTGAATAGCATCGGCTATGCCTAGTTGCTGTTTAATGCCAGAACGACCGCCATCGGCAAGTACCACTAACTTGGCTTTTATTGCTAGTGGCTTATCTTCTAGCTCGCCTTCTAATAACGCCTGTTCAGGGTTGGGAAAACTAACCGAATGAATAACCGCCGGTGCTAACACTTGGGTGTTTTTAGCCGCCGCCAAGCCTTGCCACAAAACCTTGCCTAACCAAATATTAGGTACAACATAGCCTAGAGCAGCGACTTGCTGTTCGGTGTTATGCAGCTGGGTTGCGCCTAAAAAGCCCCGATCAGTTATTTGAATGTGTTCGATTGGGTTGGCGTGTTCTTCTAGGTCTTGCCATAAACCTAATCGTTCGTAAATAAGCCGTGTGCCCCAAGCAAGGGCAGTGGAACGGGCATCAAAGCTGGGTTGCCAATCGCTGATTTGTGGCGCATTAGTGGGCGGCTGGTTTTCTACTAGGCAGATTTTCCAATCAAGCTTTTCTGCCAAAGGTTGCAGTGCCAAAGCAAGGCTTGCGCCCACCAAACCACCACCAACAATAACTAGGTCATACTCCTGCTGCTGCATGATCTTCACCTTTCATCAGGCCTTCTATGCCCTCAATGGTTTTTGGAACACCGCTGGTTAACACTTCACAGCCTGTTGCAGTAACTAAAATATCATCTTCAATACGAATGCCTAAGCCTTGCCAAAGTGGATCGATACCTTGCTGATCGGGTGCAATATAAAGACCGGGTTCAATGGTAAACACCATGCCTTCTTCTAATGGGCGAGCTTTGCCGTCTTGCCTATAAAGCCCGACATCGTGCACATCTAAGCCCAACCAATGGCTGGTACCGTGCATAAAAAACACTTTGTAGCTTTCAGCTTCTATTAGCGCTTCTACTTCGCCTTTTAGTAAACCCAGCTCTACTAAACCTGTGACTAGGCAATGCACTACGGCTTGATGAAGTTCATCTAGCGTTGCACCAGGACGAGTTAAACTAATCGCCAGCAAGTTAGCCTTTAAAACTAAGCTATACAGCTGTTTTTGCTGCAAAGAAAAAATGCCGCTCACAGGGAAAGTACGCGTAATATCACCGGCATAACCTTGGTATTCAGCGCCAGCATCAATCAAAACCAAATCACCGGCCTGCATCACATCTTTGTTTTCAACATAGTGCAGCACACAAGCGTTATCGCCAGAACCGACAATACTGCCGTAAGACGGGCCGCTTGCACCCTGCATTCTAAATTCGTGTTCTAGTTCGGCTTGCAGTTGGTATTCATACATATTCGGGCGGCACACTTGCATAGCACGGCAATGGGCTTCGGCTGAAATACGTGCCGCTTCTTTCATTAACTCTATTTCTTCTGGCGCTTTAATCAGCCGCATTTCGCCTAGCTGCTGACTTAAATCCGTAATTCTGGCGGGCAAACTCGCCACACGTTTGAATCTTGCCCTAACTTGTTGACGCCAAAATAAGTAACGAGAATAAAGTGCTTGATCTTCTATGGGCATCCACACTTCGCTGGCTTCTGCCAATAACTTAGGTAGCTGTTGGTCTATTTCTGTCAGCATAAAGGCTTGATCAAAACCTAGCTGAATAACGGCGGCTTCTTGGCCAAGGCGAATACCTGTCCAAGTTTCCATTAGTTTGTCTTTAGGTTGATTAAATAAAAACTGTTCACCTTCTGAATAACCTTTCATTAACACTAGCAGCGCATCAGGCTCGTTAAAACCTGTTAGGTACCAAAAATCACTGTCTTGGCGAAACGGGTGTTCAGTATCACGGCTACGCGTAACCAAGGTAGCCGAAGGCACCAGTAGCAACGCTTTGTTGGGTAGGCTAGCCATTAATGCACGGCGGCGCTGAATAAAGACTTCTACAGGTAGGTGTTTCATAATGGCTCCAGCAGAGTATTCTTAATGAAGATTTTTAGGCTGTTCTGCTTTGTTAACTTTTTCAACCTGTGGCTTACCAGGGTGGAGTTCGGTATAAAGCAACATGGTCACCATGCGTACAAATTCAGCGATGGCTATAAAATCTTTTTCATTATTTTCATCGGCTTGCAGGTTTTCTTTACCCAAAGCAACCAAACGCTCTAAGTCATCTAAGCCTTCGCGTGCTTCAGCCGATAATTCACGTTCTTCAAGCTTAGCGGCTTTTAGCGACTTTAAAAAACCTTGAACCCACTGCACTAACCCAACAAAACGCTCTTCTAATTCATAAAGATCGTCGGGTAAAAGAGGTTCAAAATCTAATCCGCCTGAACTTAATGCTTCTAAAGCTTGATCTAACAGCCCTAAAGCAAGTAACTTGTCTACACCTTCGAGCTCAGCTGTTTCACTGCCTAATAATTGCCCAAGCAGTAATAACCAATGATCACGAGCAAAATGTTCTTGGCCACACAGTTGGCCAGTCAGCACACCATGAAAAAGTGAGGGCGATTGAAAACAACGATGGCGTAAACATAAATCGGCTAGTTCATCAAAATCAATTAATGACACTTGATCTTTTTCAGATGGCATAAAAATTCTCATTCTTTCAAACAGTTAAATAAACCCATAAAATTAGCGTACATTTACTAACTTTACGACAATTGACCCAGCATAAAGGTCATATTATAGTAGACTGTTGCTTTATAAAGGCGTTGGAGCCAGATGTATGAGCAGTGACAAGAATACCACTGAAATCACCCTGCTGGACCGTAAATACTTGATTGCTTGCCCTCCAAAAGAGCAGGACAATCTGTTGCAGGCTGCGCGTCATTTAAATAAAAAAATGTTAGAGATACGCCATGCTGGCAAAGTGCTTAGCTTAGAGCGCCTAGCAATTATTGCAGCACTCAATATTACTAATGAGTTTTTACAACTAGATGCAGCCAACCTTAATCGGGATGCTAAAATAGTGCAGCTTAACCACAAGATGGATTCTGCACTTGCAGAACTAGATACGCTAGTTGAGTCACGAAAACTCCCATAAAAGTTTTTTTATTTGTTAGACTAGGTTCAACCCTGGGGTGTTGGCCAGTTGTCCACGTCCTCGAGCCTATGTTGTACCAACTGGAAGTTTCTCTGACTTTGCTAGTGTGCAGGTCCGCCTAGTAGCGGAAAGCCTTAAGTGAATCGGTTACTTCCACCTTGAACTTTAGGGTTCAAGGAATACGACGGCAGCGGCACTCCGGGGTCTATAAATTCAATAACCTACCCTAAACCTCAATGAAGCATCAGCCTTCCTGCGTCAATCAACCTATAAAACCTAATCAATCTATAGAATCTAATCAACCGATTGAACCTGCTTATTTAACTCGTGCTTCTTTAAGGCGTGCCTTGCGTAATAAACGCCGCCAGCTAACACCTTACCAGCAGCAGCAAGCTTCGCAGCTTATTTGCCGACACTTAAGCCAACAGGCATGGTTTATTAATGCCTCAAGTTTGGCTATTTATATGGCTGCAGACGGTGAAGTAGACCCAATAAAACTCGCTGTTATGGCACACAACAGAGGTAAAGAAGTTTACCTGCCGGTGCTGCATCCTGTGCATAGAAACTATTTGCTTTTTGTTCGCTTTACACCCCAAACACCCCTAGAAAAAAACCGCTTTGGTATTTTAGAGCCACGCCTAAAAGGCTATGGATTAAAACGCCATAACCACTGCACTACCCAAAGATTAGATTTAATTTTGATGCCGTTAGTAGGCTTTGATTCACAAGGTGGCAGGCTAGGTATGGGTGGTGGCTTTTATGACCGCACTCTAGCACTAAAACCTGCTGAATTTAACCGACCAAAATTGGTGGGTTTAGCACATGAATGCCAGAAAGTTGAACACCTGCCTTTAGAAGCTTGGGATATTCCCCTTGCTGGCATAATAACGCCTGCAAAAGTTTACCTAGCTTAGGTTAAGAAAAAGCTTTGTGCATAACCTGTAACTAACAAACCAAGAATAAACGTAAGTGAAAGTACAAGCATTAAATCAGGTTTTTTTTTCATAACAAAAATTCCGACTCAACTTAAGCTCTAAATAAACTAAAGCCGAGTATATTTTAAAGTAATAGAAACACTGGATTAAAAGAACAGGCTAAATAACCCTTAGTTTTATAAGGCTACTGTAATTTATTCTTTTCCAACCCTTAGAACAAGTGTGTTATTCATTTTTTTAACCTGTTTTTTTAAGCAGGATAAACTAAACGTTCCACACCCTGTTCGCTACCCAATAACAAAATATTGGCTTGGCGATGGGCAAATATGCCATTACACACCACACCGGCAATATTGTTAATCATGGTTTCAAGCTTAATTGGGTCATCCAACATAAAGTTATAGCAGTCGATAATCCAGTTACCATTATCCGTTGTTACGCCCTGTCGCCATTGTGGGTCTGCGCCAATTTTTACTAGCTCACGCCCAACATGGCTGCGTGCCATAGGTAAAACTTCAACAGGTAAAGGGAAGTTGCCTAAAATATCCACTTTTTTACTTTGATCAGCAATGCAAATAAATACATCGCTGCAAGCGGCTACAATTTTTTCACGGGTTAGCGCAGCACCACCGCCTTTAATCATTTGCAGGCGGCCATTCACTTCATCGGCACCGTCTATATAGAAGGGTAAACGACCTGAAGAGTTTAAATCTAACACTCTAATGCCGTGGGCTTTAAGGCGTTCTGCACTGGCTTCAGAGCTTGCCACCGCACCTTCAAAGTCGTATTTTAATTTGGCTAGCTCATCAATAAAAAAGTTAGCCGTCGAACCTGTGCCTATCCCTATAATTGAATCTTTTTCTAGCTTGCCACGAATTTCTTCCAGCGCAGCTTTTGCCACGGCTTGCTTCATTTCATTTTGGTTCATTAGCGTTCCTAGATGGCGGGTTATTAACTATTAACTAGTATAACAAGAAGCGAAATAACAAAAACCACTACCTTGCTTTACTAGACGCAAGCACAGCAAACCGACACAATGGTGTGTTATTTAATTCTAATGTAGTTAGTGGAAGACCCCCATCATGCTTGAGCATTACGTAAAGAAAATTCTCCAGGCTCGTGTGTATGACGTAGCCATAGAAACACCGCTATCAGAAGCTCGTTTTATGTCTAAACGCCTGAATAATCAGGTGTGGATTAAGCGCGAAGACTTACAGCCGGTCTATTCTTTTAAAATTCGTGGTGCTTACAACAAAATGGCTCAGCTAACAGAAGCTGAAAAAGCCAAGGGCGTTATTGCTGCTTCTGCTGGCAATCATGCTCAAGGCTTAGCTATGGCAGCTAAGGTGATGGGCGTTAAAGCCATTATTGTTATGCCACGCATTACGCCTGATATTAAAGTTCAGGCAGTAAGAGCCAGAGGCGCAAGGGTTATTTTAAAAGGTGATGCTTTTGATGAAGCCTTAGAACACGCCCTAGAACTTATTAAAGAACATGGCTATACCTACGTTCCGCCCTACGATGACCCAGACGTTATTGCAGGGCAAGGCACGGTGGCTATGGAAATACTGCGCCAGCACCCCAACCCCATTCACGCCATTTTTGTCCCTGTAGGGGGGGGGGGGTTAATTGCAGGCATTGCAGCCTATGTAAAATATTTGCGCCCAGAAATTAAAATTATTGGTGTTGAAGCAGAAGATGCTGCCTGTTTAAAAGCCGCCTTAGAAAAAGGTGAGCGTGTGGTCTTAGATCAGGTTGGTATTTTTGCTGAAGGCGTGGCGGTGGCACAAATTGGCGAAGAACCTTTCAAAATTTGTAAAAACTACGTTGATCAGGTTATTACCATTACCCCCGATGAAATGTGTGCTGCGGTTAAAGATATTTTTGAAGACACCCGTGGTGTGGCCGAGCCTTCAGGTGCCTTGTCTTTAGCTGGCTTAAAAAAATACGTTGAAGAAACGGGCATTACAGATAGCAACCTAATTTGTATTAACTCAGGTGCTAATACTAACTTCGAGCGTTTACAGCACATAGCCGAGCGCACTGAGTTAGGTGAAAAGCGCGAGGCCATTTTAGCGGTCGGTATTCCAGAACGCCCCGGCAGCTTTAAAAATTTCTGTAAAATTATTGGCCGTCGCCGCATGGTGACCGAGTTCAACTACCGCTATGCCGACCCAGACAATGCACAGGTTTATGTCGGTGTTCAGGTTAAACCCGGCGGTGAAGACAGGTTAGAACTTATTCTGCTACTAAAAGAAGCCGGTTATCCTGTGGTAGATTTAACCGACAACGAACTAGCCAAGCTGCATATTCGCCATTTAGGTGGTGGGCGCACCCCGTCAGAATGCAATGAAGAGGTGTACCGTTTTGAATTTCCAGAACGCCCCGGTGCGCTGCTAAACTTTTTAAACAACCTAGGCCAAGATTGGAATATTTCACTCTTTCATTACCGCAACCACGGCGCTGCTTACGGTCGAGTGTTAGTTGGCTTACAAGTACCTAATATTGACAGGCCCGATGTTGAAGCCTACCTCGATAAAATTAGTTACCGTTATTGGCGTGAAAGTGATAACCCCGCTTATCAGCTTTTTTTACGCTAAGCTGGGTTGGTTAACTTCTGGAAGTAGGCTTTCAACCAGCATTAGCTGCTTGTGCATTGCGCCTTTATTAGCATCCACCACCCGCTTCCCTGCTGTACTCATGGCTTGGCTAGTGCTTTTACTTTGCCAAAGTGAATGCAGCAGTTGCGGTAACTCTTCTGCCTGCTGTACTTCTTTTAAAGCACCGGCTTGGCGTAACAAATCGGCTATTTCACTAAAGTTTTGTAAATGTGGCCCGCTAATGACCGGCACACCCACGGCAGCAGGTTCTAACAAGTTATGCCCACCTATCGGCTCTAGGCTACCTGCTACAAAAGCTAGGTCTGCTAGGGCATAAAGCAAGAGCATTTCACCCAGCGTATCGCCTAAATACACTTGCGTTGTGGCGGTCACCAACTCTTCTAAGCCACGCCTTGCAAGGTTTAAACCTTGATTTTTAATCAGTTCTGCTACCGCATCAAAACGCTGGGGGTGGCGCGGCACTAGAATAAGCAAAGCATTAGGCTGCTGAACTAATACTTGTTGGTGGGCTAATAATAAAGGCAAATCTTCGCCTTCATGGGTGCTGGCGGCTATCCAAACCGGCCGTTCACCCCAGCTTAAACTTTCTTTAAGGGCTACCAGCTGTTCAGTGACATTGGCAGGTAGCTGTAAATCAAATTTAATACTGCCGGTCACTTCAACCTTTGCGGCTGGAAAACCTAACCGAATAAAACGCTCGGCATCTTCAGCAGACTTAGCGGCTACACAGGCTACTTTTTTTAATGCATCTGCTATTAGAGGGCGTATTTTTTTATACGAAGCAAAGGCTTGAGGTGATAGGCGGCCATTGGCAATTATCAGCGGCACACCGGCTTGGTGGCAGGAATGAATCAGATTAGGCCAGATTTCAGTTTCAAAAATAATGCCCACTAAAGGCTTTAGTGTTTTAACAAACCTTTGGGTATTCCAAGGCAAATCTAATGGCACTAAATAATGCCTTGCTTGGGATAAACGCTGCCGAACTTGCGCCGCACCCGTGGCGGTCATGGTGGTAACCACTAGCTGTTTGTCTGGGTGGCGTTCTAATAAGGCTTTAAGCAAGGGTTCAGCCGCCAACACTTCACCCATTGAAGCGCAATGCGCCCAGATAACGGGCTTTTCAAAAGGTGATATATACCCAGCTCGCTGGCGCTCTGAAAACTCATTCACCTTTTCACGCGCCATGCGCTTTTTAGCCCAAGGCGTTGCTAGGGTAAGAATCGAGGTATAAATCAGGCGTGATAAGCAGAACATTAGTTTTTATCCAAAATAGAACGCACCATCGCGGTGGTAGAAACGCCGTCAACAAAACTTAACACTTTCACTTCACCACCTGCCGCTAAAACGGTATCTGCGCCAGCTATGTCTTCAGCTTTATAGTCGCCGCCTTTCACTAGAATATTCGGCACAAGTTCAGCAATAATTTCTGCTGGCGTATCTTCTTCAAAAGGCACCACCCAGTCGACTGACTGCAAACCAGCCAAAACACGCATACGTCTGTCTAAGGCATTAATTGGGCGTGAAGGGCCTTTTAAACGGCTCACTGAAGCATCGGAGTTAACCGCTACAATCAGCCGGTCGCCTAACTTGCTTGCTTCTTCTAGGTAGGCAACATGGCCTGCATGAAGTAAGTCAAAACAGCCATTGGTGAAAACAACTTTTTCACCTTTGTTTTTAGCAATTGCCACAAGCTTTGCTAAGCGATCTACAGGCAATACACCATATTCCAGCAAAGTATCACTGTGTAGGGCGGTATAAATTTCACCCATACTCACGGTGGCAGTGCCCGGCTTAGCAACCACTAAACCTGCCGCCAAATTGGCCAGCATCATAGCTTCTGGGAAATCATGCCCCGAAGCCAAGGCCAAACCTAATACCGCAATAACGGTATCACCAGCACCAGTGACATCATAAATTTCTTGAGCGCGGGTCGGAATATGTAAAGGAGCCTGGTTTTCTCTAATCAGCGTCATACCCTTTTCACTACGGGTAATCAGTAACGCTTCTAGTTCTAAATCATGACGTAGCTGTTCGCCCTTTTTCTCTAACTCTGCTTCATCCTTGCACTCACCGACCACGGCTTCAAATTCGCTTAGGTTAGGTGTTAACACGCTAGCTTGGCGATAAATAGAAAAATCTTGCCCTTTAGGATCAACCAACACTCTTTTACCCGCCTTGCGTGCTAGCTGAATCATGGCCTGCACTTGGCTAAGTGTGCCCTTGGCATAGTCAGATAAAATAACTAGGTCGGTATTTTCTAAGCCAGCAGCATAGGCAGCTAATAGGCTTTCCCCAGCGTTTAGTTTTTCTTCAAAATCTAGGCGAATCAGCTGCTGGTTACGGCTCATGATTCTTACTTTGGTTACCGTTGGCTGGGTATCAGAGCGGTCAAAAAAAGTTTTTACACCCAACTGCTCTAAACGTGCATCCAATAAACGGGCATTGTCATCTCGACCTACTATGCCAGCCAAACCTGCAGATGCACCTAGGCTAACTAGGTTTAAAGCCACGTTAGCAGCACCGCCAGGGCGGTCATCTTGGGTCTGCACTTTAACCACAGGCACAGGCGCTTCAGGTGAAATACGGGTGGTTGCGCCCTGCCAATAACGGTCTAACATCACATCACCAGCAACAAGAACATTGGCCTGTTCAAAGGCTGCAAAGTTAACTTTCATTTAATTAAGTCCTTTAAACGTTTTTAGACCTTGGTTAGCAGCAATAAGATCTAGTTTTTCTATAATATCTTGTGCAGTAATTAAACTCATGGCATCGGGGCTTCTAACCCGTTTACCCCACGCAACAGTCGCTAGAGGCTGCTTTAAATAGTTAGCCACAGCTTCTGGGTAGCGGTTTACTACATAATCATCGAACCAAGGGCCAGTGCGCTCAGGGTTACTGGTTGCATACAAGCCCAACGCAGGTTTACCTCTAGCCGCCGCCATGTGAATTGGACCTGAGTCGGGCGCTATTACCAGCTCAGCGCCATCAATCACGGCTAACAAGGCTTTTAAATTGGTTTTGCCCATTAAGTCTAAAATTTTGGATTGCGAGTGCTTTATAATTTGTGCAGTGGCATTTTTTTCTAGTTCTGTTTGCCCGCCCACAAGCACCGTAGTTAGGCCATAGGTTTGCTGGGCATAGTCTATAACCTCTGCCATACCTGCAAAGTCTTCCCAATTACGCCAGTTACGCTTTCTAAAACTACTGCAAGGGCTAACCACCATATAGTTATTTAAACCAGCCACTCGTTGTTTTGCCGTCGCTTGGTCTGCTTCTGGTACAGGAATAGCCCACTCAGGTTCAGCCGCCTTGTTAGGCACACCCAAATAGTAAACAAAATCCATAAAACCCAGCCCAACTCGTACGTTAGGGTTGGCAGGAATTTGTTCGTTAACAAACCAGCTTTGATTGTCTTTGGCTCTTGCTGCATCAAAACCTATACGGCGTTTAGCCGGAATAAAGCGTGATAGAACACTCGACCTTAACGCTGCCTGCATGTGCAGCAAAATATCAAAGGGCTTATCGTTACGCTTGGCCATTATTTCTTTGCGTAATGCCCGCATGCCTTTTAAGCCAGTTTTTTTATCGTAGATAAAAAAGTCGACACCTTCCAAGCCAGCCAGTAAGTTATACTCAGCGCGGCCTATAACCCAGCTAATGTTGATGCTAGGTTGCTGCTTTTGCAAAGCTCGAACGGCAGGCACTAGGTTGCACACATCACCTAGCGCAGAAAGCCGCAAAATACATAGATCACCAAGATTAAGACTGGACGGCAAAGACGGCATGAGTAATTTCCAACAGCTAAAAGATCAGGGATTGATCATTCTATATGACACTGCACAAATCCCACAAATCAGCGCCGACTGGTTTGACTTAAATTATTGGCAAAAACAGCAGGCAGTTTTAGGCGGCGCACCAGGGCGAGGCACTAGCCTATTTATAGAAACCCCCGCCGGAGAAGCCGTGTGGCGGCATTATCACCGTGGTGGCTTGGTGGGTCGCTGCATTAAAGACAGCTACGTTTGGCAAGGCTTAGAAAAAACCCGTGCTTGGCAAGAATTCAAATTAACCGCCAAGTTACTTGCCATGGGCTTACCTGTCCCTACACCGCTTGCGGCTTGCGTTAAACCCAAGGGCCTAGTTTATAGCGCCGATTTAATAACCCTGCGTTTGCCTGCTGCCCAGCCTTTAATGGATTTTTTAAAAGCCAACGACCCAGCCACACTGAGTGATTTATTGTACCAAGTAGGAAAAACTGTTCAGCAGTTTCATGCCGCTGGGCTTAATCACGTTGATTTAAATCCACGCAATATTTTAGTTAACCCAGCAACCAATAAAGTTTGGCTAATTGATTTTGATCGCTGCCAGCTGACTCGACCCAACGCTACTATTGCAGCAAGTAATATTAACCGTTTAGAAAGGGCCTTTACTAAGCTAGATGCAAATCAAACCAGACGCTGGTTACAAGATTTTATGGCCGGCTATGCTAGCAGCGAGTCATTCAGAACCTGAAAGCTAAAAAAGGATAAGGTATAATCTTGCCTAATTACCTCCATTCACCGATGCAAGGGCAGTTTTGACTATGACTTCGTCAGCGCCAGATGTTTCAACCTTTCAGGGCTTAATTCTTGCCCTACAGCAATACTGGGCCAATCAAGGCTGCGTTATTTTACAACCCCTTGATATGGAAGTGGGTGCCGGCACCTTTCACCCAGCCACTTTTCTTAAAGCCTTAGGGCCTGAAACTTGGAATTCAGCTTACGTTCAACCCTCACGCCGCCCTACCGATGGCCGCTATGGTGAAAACCCTAACCGCTTACAACACTACTATCAGTTTCAAGTGGTGATGAAACCTTCACCAAAAGACTTCCAAGAGCTTTATTTAGGCTCTTTGCGCATGATGGGCGTTGATCCTTTAGTGCATGATGTGCGTTTTGTTGAAGACAACTGGGAATCGCCCACGCTTGGCGCTTGGGGTTTAGGTTGGGAAGTTTGGCTAAACGGCATGGAAGTGACTCAGTTCACCTATTTTCAGCAAGCAGGCGGCATTGAATGCTACCCAGTTACCGGTGAGATTACTTACGGTTTAGAACGCATTGCCATGTATTTACAAGGGGTTGATAGCGTTTACGACCTAGTATGGACGCTCGACCCTGAAGGCAAGCCTGTTACCTATGGCGACGTTTGGCTACAAAACGAACAAGAACAAAGTGCTTATAACTTTGAGCACGCCGATGTTGATGCGCTCTTTGCTTGGTTTGATCAGTGCGAAAAAGAATGCAATAAGTTGCTAGCGGCCAAGCTATCACTGCCGGCTTATGAGCAAGTACTAAAAGCTTCCCACACTTTTAACCTGCTCGATGCCCGTCATGCTATTTCTGTGACCGAGCGTCAGCGTTTTATTTTGCGTGTGCGTACGCTTGCTAGAGAAGTGGCGCTACTTTATTTTAATTCACGCCGTGCTGCTGGCTTTCCATTAGCACCCAAACAACTAGCGGAAGAAGTGTTAGCACAACTGGCTTCTGATGAGGAGAAAGCATAATGGCTACGGCTGATTTACTACTCGAATTAGGTTGTGAAGAATTACCCCCTTCTTTATTAAAACCACTTTCAGAAGCCTTGGTTACTAGTTTAGAAACCGGTTTAAAAGAAGCCGGCATTCCTTTTACAGCCACCGAAGTTTATGCCACGCCTCGTCGCCTTGCCGTTTTAGTTAAAGCATTAGACAGCCACCAGCCAGACCAAGCCATAGAACGCCGTGGTCCTGCTTTGGCTGCCGCCTATAAAGATGGCGAGCCAAGTAAAGCGGCGTTAGGTTTTGCGGCCTCTTGCGGTGTAGAGCTGGCAAGTTTAGAAACCCTTGAAACCGATAAGGGTAGCTGGTTAGTGTTTCGTGCCACCCAACAAGGCCAAGCCACGGCGAGCCTTTTACCTGACTTGGTCAATAAAGCCTTTGCCAGTTTGCCAGTACCTAAGCGTATGCGCTGGGGTGCTAGCCGTATTGAGTTTTCACGCCCTGTGCATTGGTTAGTCCTTTTACATGGTAATCACGTTATACCTGCCAAAGTGATGGGCTTAACCGCCGACCGCATTACTTTTGGGCACCGTTTTCATGCACCAGAAGCCATACAACTGCTTGACCCTGCCGCTTATTTACCCAGTTTAAAAGCCGCTAAGGTCATGGCTTCTTTTGCAGAGCGCCGTGAAGTGATTCGCCAGCAAGTGTTAGCTGAAGCCAAGCAACACCAAGCAACCGCTGTTATTGATGAAGACCTGCTTGATGAAGTCACCGGCTTAGTAGAATGGCCCGTTGCCTTAACCGGTAGCTTTGAAGAACGCTTTTTAGAAGTGCCTGACGCTTGCTTAATTTCTTCAATGAAAGCCAATCAGAAGTACTTCCACATGGTGGATGAAAAAGGTGCGTTATTACCTTTATTCACCACCATTTGCAATATTGAAAGCCATGACCCAGCCGTGGTGATTGCCGGTAACGAAAAGGTGATTCGTCCTCGTTTAGCCGATGCTGCTTTCTTTTTTGAATCGGATAAAAAAACGCCTTTATCCAACCGTTTTGCAGGTTTGGAAGGCGTGGTTTTCCAAAAACAATTAGGCACCTTGGCCAATAAAAGCCAAAGGGTTAGCGTTATAGCGCAAGCCATTGCAGAAAAAATTCAAGCTGACCCTAAGCTAGTTGAACGGGCAGCTTATTTAAGTAAGTGCGATTTAAACACCGAAATGGTTTTAGAATTTCCTGAACTGCAAGGCATTATGGGCGAAGCCTATGCCATACAAGATGGCGAGCCTGCTGACGTTAGCCTAGCCTTGCGTGAGCAGTATTTACCCCGCAACCCAAGCGACAGCCTACCCAC
>JAAYGA010000330.1 GCA_012727935.1 Pseudomonadaceae bacterium
TAACGGCAGGCTGGAGCACTTACGAGGCATAGCACTGGGATTTAGAAATTTAACCAACTACATAGCAAGGTGCTTGTTAGAATCAGGTGGGTTTAAAAAGCAGCTACACCCTTAAATGCGAAGAGCCCTATTGCTTCATTATATGGAAATCGAGCTATCTCCGCTGCTACAGCACTACGAATGTGTGGATTATTATCTAGTGAGGCATTGCGCAAATACTCGATTCCTTCCTGCAATGTTCCAAGGTCATGCAGACCAGATTTTACTATCGAAACATCTGGACTATTAATCTTGATTATGGCATCAGACAATGTTAATTTTAGGCTCACTTTAACTGTATCTCTATATATTGTGTATTGAAATTATAGCGTTTGTTATCTGTCGGGTCCCGCATGATTAACAACCCGTTTATGAAATAATTTTGGGCGTTTTTCTTGCCACCCTTTCATTGCTTCAATGGGTGGATGATGGTTCAGTGCTTTCTGCGGAATATGGTGATTATACAGCCAACAGTAGCGTTTTAGCGTCTGTTTCAGATCTTCGGATGACTCATAACGACGTGTCGCCAGTACATCGCTGATACGGCCATTAAAACGCTCTACCATGCCATTGGTTTGAGGGCGTCTAGGCTTGATCAGACGATGCTCAATGTTATGTTTCTGGCATACCTGATCAAACAGGTGCTTGCCACTGGGCTTGCGCTCACCGCCCGTAGTAAAACGATCAGTGTAGCATTTGCCGTTGTCTGTCAGTACTTTCTGAATTGTGAAGGGTGCCTTCTCAATCACGCGCTTCAGAAAGTCGCTGGCATCCTGCGCTGACTGGCTGGGTAGTACTTCCAGGTAAACCCAGCGGGTTGCACGGTCAATGGCAACATGCAGATACTGGCGCTGCTCTTCATCCGGCATTTGCGGCAGGTACTTGATGTCAACGTGTACAAACCCTGGCTCATAGTCTTTAAATGGCTTGTGTCCGTGACTCATATCCGGATTGGAGGCCTGATCCTGGGTGTAGTGGTGGCCTGTTTATGCAGTTTGATGTTCATGAATACGCTCCTCAATGAGATTTGATCATCCGGAACCTGACATTTAATAGGCTGTTTTCAATTAACCTTGTTAAAATAAATCAAATGAGAGTATTTGTAATAAGGTTTTGTCTGGCTTATCCGCAGGGTGAAGCTGAACAAAGCCTTTTTTGCCTTTTAACTGCGGGTGATTAGGTTGAAGTTCGACTAGAAGTTGGCGTAGCTTGTTGGCTTGTTCGGTATCATCTAGGTGTAAATAACCTTCAATCATTACCGCTAATGCATCTGCCACTGCTGGGGTGTCTCGGTAACCTTCAACTACGCCACGTCCACGATTAATAGCAGCTATGGGTGCGCTACGGCGTAAATAGAATTGGCCTATGTAAACTTCTTGTGCCGCTAGCAGGTTTTTTAAATAGCGAAGGCGCTGCTGGGCATCGGGTGCATAGTCACTATTGGGGAAGCGGGTAATTAAGCGATTAAAGTCGGCATAGGCTTCACGCGTTGCGCCTGGGTCTCTTTGTGAAATGTTGGTTAGTTTTAAGCCTTCCAATGAATGTCGCCCTGCAACCCAAGCCGATAAACCGCTTAAATAAAGCACGTAATCAATTTGTGGGTGGTCTGAATTTAAACGAATAAAACGACTAGCAGCAGCACGCGCCTGCTCGTGTTGATTGTTTTGGTGGTAGGCATAAATAAGTTCTAGCTGGGCTTGTTCGCCATATTCTCCAAAAGGAAAACGGGACTCTAGCGTTTGTAATCGTTCAATGGCAGTAATAAAACGCTTTTTATCTAAGGCCGTTTGAGCTTCTTGATAAAGCTGTTGTTCTGTTTTTTCATCATCGGCTAGGCGACCCGCACAGCCAGATAGAAGTGCAAGAATTAGGCTAATAACAACCAGCCGAAAAATGTTTGAAAGGTGCAGTGCTTTAAGTGGCATGAGTAGTTTGTCTTTTCTAAATCGGAATCTTTGGGTGATAAACCTTGTTCGAGTGCTAGAATAACGGAAACCCCTCTTGGGTTCGAGAGGTTAAGACTTTAAACCACAGAAAGAATTCCATGACACAAGTAATAAAGCAGCAAGCAGCAGTACCCCTAGAGTCTTCAGGCAAGCGACTTGATCAAGTGGCAGCAGATTTATTTCCTGACTTCTCTCGTGCAAAACTACAAGAGTGGCTTAAGGAGGGTAGCTTGTTGTGTAATGGCGAGCAGGGTAAGCCAAAAAATAAAGTGCGTGTTGGTGATATTTTAACCCTAGATGCTGAACAGCAAGAGCAGCTAACAGATATAGCACAAGACCTTGAGCTGGATGTTGTTTACGAAGATGAGCATTTATTATTAGTAAACAAACCAGCCGGTTTAGTTGTTCACCCAGCTGCAGGCCATGCCGATGGCACCTTATTGAATGCTTTGTTGTTTCACTGCCCCTCTTTAAAAGAATTGCCCCGTGCTGGCATAGTACACCGCATAGACAAAGACACGTCTGGTTTATTGGTGGTGGCTAAAACCCTTAAAGCACAAAATTCTTTGGTCGATCAGCTTCAAAGCCATAGCATGGGGCGTGAATATGATGCTATTGCGCTGGGTGTAATGACGTCAGGCGGCAAGATAGACACACAAATAGGTCGTCACCCGAAAGACCGTAAACGCCAAGCAGTTGTTGTAACGGGCGGTAAAGATTCCGTCACTCATTACCGTGTGGTACAGCGTTACCGCGCCCATACCCATGTGCGTTGTAATTTAGAAACAGGCCGCACGCACCAAATTCGTGTTCACTTGGCGCATATTCGCCATCCGTTGGTGGGTGATCCTGTTTATGGTGGGCGCTTGAAATTGCCAGCAGGTGCTAATGAAGAGTTAAAGTTAATGCTACGTGGTTTTCCACGCCAAGCTTTACATGCCAGAAGCTTAACGCTTATTCACCCAGAAACTGGCAAGGAAATGACTTGGACTTTGCCCCTGCCTGAAGATTTTGAGTTGCTGCTAACACTTTTAGAAGAAGATGTGCGGAGTGCTCGATGAAAAAAACTGTTCAGCCAGAGCTAAGTCTGCTTTATCCCCATTGGCCTGCACCCAACAATGTGCGGGCTTTTGTAACCACTCGTGAGGTTGGGCCAAGTCAGGGCGCTTATGCAAGCTTTAATCCAGCTGATCATGTAGGTGATAACCCTTTAACGGTGAAGGCTTGCCGAGAGCTTTTACAAAAAGAAACGGGCGGCAAACCACTGAATTGGCTAAACCAAGTGCATACGGCTAAGGTGACAAAAGAATACTCGCCTAATACTCAAGCGGATGCAGCAGTCGCAACGGGGGGTGATTATGCTTGTGTCGTGCTAACCGCTGACTGTTTGCCGGTGTTTTTTTGTGATGCAGAAGGCACTAAAGTTGCTGTTGCTCATGCGGGTTGGCGTGGGTTAGCAGCGGGTGTGTTAGAAAATACCGTTAAAGCCTTAGACGTTGACCCCAGCCAAATATTAGCTTGGTTAGGCCCTGCTATAGGTGCACGAGTTTTTGAAGTGGGGCCGGAAGTTCGCCAAGCATTTCTGGTCGGCCACCCCGATGCGGCCGCTGCTTTTGTGCCTAGCCCTTACCGCTTAAAACACTACATGGCTGACTTGTATCGCCTAGCCACGCAACGCTTACAACAAGCCGGTGTTGAGCAGGTTTTTGGTGGAAACTTTTGTACGCTTACTGATGAAGAGCGTTTTTTTTCCTTTCGCCGTGATGGTCAACAAAGCGGCCGTATGGCGAGTATTATTTGGTTAGATTAAATAGCTAATCTAATCGTCAAAATGCAATTTAAAACCTCTTAATCAGCCTTGAATTTAGGCAAATCATCCCCCATTAAATAAGTAATATTGAATTAACGCCTTAAAGAGGTTTATTACATGCGTATCGATCGTTTAACTAGCAAAATGCAGAATGCTTTTGCCGATGCACAATCCATGGCTGTGGGTCAAAGCCATAATGAAATAGCACCTGTTCATTTACTTTTAGCCTTGTTAGATCAGCAGGGTAGTCCTTTAACACCGCTTATTAAGCAAGCTGGCTCAGATACGAGCCGTGTAAGAAGCGAGCTGAAAAAATTACTAGAACAACTAGCCACTATAGGTCAGCACGACGGCAATGTAGGCGTTTCCCAAGCCTTGGGTCGTTTATTAAACCTTGCCGACCGTGACTCCCAGCAGCGTGGCGACCAGTACATTTCTAGTGAGCTAGTGCTTTTAGCTGCGCTCGATTTAAAAGATGACACGAGTAAAGCGCTAGAAGCCGCTGGCTTAAATAAAAAGCGCTTAGAGACAGCAGTAGAAAATTTGCGTGGAGGGGAAAAAGTGGACGACCCTAATGCTGAAGAAAAACGCCAAGCGCTAGAAAAATACACCATTGATTTAACCGCGCGGGCATTAGAAGGCAAGCTAGACCCAGTGATAGGTCGTGATGATGAAATACGTCGCACCATTCAAGTTTTACAACGCCGTACAAAAAATAACCCTGTATTAATTGGTGAGCCAGGGGTAGGTAAAACTGCCATAGTAGAAGGTTTGGCACAGCGTATAGTGAATTGTGAAGTGCCCGAAGGCTTAAAAGGTAAGCGTGTTTTATCTTTAGATATGGGTTCTTTAATTGCTGGTGCTAAGTTCCGTGGTGAATTTGAAGAACGTTTAAAGGGTGTGCTTAGTGAGTTAGACAAAGAGCAGGGTCAGGTCATTCTGTTTATAGATGAGTTGCACACTATGGTGGGTGCGGGTAAGGGCGAAGGCTCGATGGATGCTGGCAATATGTTAAAGCCTGCGCTAGCCCGTGGTGAACTACACTGCGTAGGTGCTACTACCCTAGATGAGTACCGTGAATACATTGAAAAGGATGCAGCGCTGGAACGCCGCTTCCAAAAAGTATTAGTGAGTGAGCCAACCGAAGAAGATGCCATTGCTATTTTGCGTGGCTTAAAAGAACGCTATGAAGTTCACCATGGTGTAGAAATTACTGACAGTGCGGTAATTGCAGCCGCTAAACTATCTAACCGCTATATTTCTGATCGTCAGTTACCTGATAAAGCCATTGATTTAATGGACGAAGCGGCTAGTCGTATTCGTATGGAAATTGACTCTAAGCCTGAGGCAATGGATAGGCTAGAAAGGCGCTTGATTCAATTAAAAATTGAGCGTGAAGCCCTGAAAAAAGAAACTGATGCCGGTTCAAGAAAGCACTTAGAAATTCTTCAAGATGAAATTGATGTGTTGGGTCGTGAGTTTGCCGACCTAGAAGAAATTTGGAAAGCTGAAAAAGCTAGCCTGCAAGGCGCTCAGCAAATTAAGCAACAGCTAGAACAGGCGCGTATTGATTTAGAAGCCGCTCGCCGTAAGGGTGATTTGGGGCGCATGTCAGAAATTCAGTACGGCATTATTCCAGATTTAGAACGCAGTATGCAGATGGCCGACCAGCTAGAAGGTGTGGAGCATAAGCTGCTGCGTAACCGTGTTACCGATGAAGAAATTGCTGAAGTGGTGGCACGCTGGACGGGCATTCCGGTTAGCAAGATGTTGGAATCTGACCGTGAAAAGCTGCTTAAAATGGAAGATGCGCTGCACGAAAGTGTGATTGGTCAAGATGAAGCCGTGGTCGCGGTGGCGAATGCGGTGCGCCGTTCACGAGCGGGTTTGTCTGACCCTAACCGTCCAAGTGGCTCTTTCTTGTTTTTAGGTCCAACGGGTGTGGGTAAAACTGAGCTATGTAAGTCCTTAGCGCACTACTTATTTGATACAACCGAGGCGATGGTGCGTATTGATATGAGTGAGTTCATGGAAAAACACTCGGTCGCCCGTTTAATTGGTGCGCCGCCGGGTTATGTCGGTTATGAGCAGGGTGGTTATTTAACTGAAGCAGTACGTCGTCGTCCTTATTCTGTATTACTGCTGGATGAAGTAGAAAAAGCGCATCCCGATGTGTTTAATATTTTGTTGCAAGTATTAGAAGATGGCCGCTTAACCGATGGTCAAGGCCGTACGGTTAACTTCCGTAATACGGTAATAGTTATGACTTCGAACTTAGGTTCAGACTTGATTCATCAAATGGCTGAAACCAGTTACGAAACCATGAAGTCAGCGGTGATGGAGGTGGTCGGTACACATTTCCGCCCTGAAGTGATTAACCGTATTGATGAAGTGGTCGTCTTCCACCCGCTAAAGAAAAGCCAGATACGCCGCATTGCTGATATTCAGTTAGCAAGGTTGGCAGAGCGGTTAGTGGATCGTGAATTAACACTAGAGCTTTCGGATAACTTTGTGGATGCCTTGGTTGAGCAAGGTTATGACCCAGCCTATGGTGCGCGTCCGCTAAAACGTGCGGTGCAAAGAATGTTAGAGAACCCGCTGGCGCAAGAAATTTTGGCAGGACGTTTTGAACCTGGGCAAAGGCTAGTGGCCGATTTAGAGGGCGAGCAGACTGTTTTTAAGATTCTGCCTTTAATATCCATTAAAAAAGACTAAAACAGAGTAAAAAGCAGGCAGCTAGGGATGGCTGCTTGACAAAATAGGCGTTTTGTAAGAGTCTTTCACCTATCTTGTAGCAGGTGCAGCAAATTGAGGTGACCCTTCGATAAGCGCACACGAACTAGTTGTAGGGTTAGTTGAAACGCCTTGTATAACTAGTTCATCTCCAAGGACTTCCCAACCTGTTTTATCCTCCGGTTAGGTTAAGCCCCACTACGCATTCATTCAATGCGACAAGAGTGCAGATCCGAACACGGGTCTCGTTTGCCAAGACACGGCATTGCATCAGCCAATTTAGATGAGTGTTCACTTTAGCATCTAAATTATTGAACCGGAGTTAGCACTTAAGCTAATTCTATGCACTCGAACTTTTTCAAAGGATTCACGAAAGTGGAACTACTCTCAGGCGCAGATATGATCACCCGATTCCTAGCGGATGAAGGGGTTGAGTATATTTATGGTTACCCAGGCGGTGCCGCTTTACACATTTACGATGCGATTCACCGCCAAGACAAGGTTAATCACATTCTCGTTCGTCACGAACAAGCAGCTACGCACATGGCAGATGGCTATGCGCGTGCAACCGGTAAGCCCGGTGTAGTGCTGGTAACTTCAGGTCCAGGCGCTACTAATGCTGTAACCGGTATAGCTACTGCTTTTATGGATTCAATTCCCATGATCGTGCTTTGTGGTCAGGTGGCGAGCCATTTAATAGGCGAAGATGCTTTCCAGGAAACCGATATTATTGGTGTTACCCGTCCTATCGTTAAGCATAGCTTCACCATTGAGCACCCCTCAGATATTCCTATGATTCTGAGAAAGGCTTTTTATATTGCTACTACGGGTCGTCCAGGTCCGGTAGTTGTTGATATTCCAAAAGATATGACAGCGCCTACTGAAAAATATGAGTACGTTTTTCCTAAAAAGGTAAAAATGCGCTCTTATACGCCCGTAGGTCGTGGTCATACTGGACAAATTAAAAAGGCCGTCGATTTAATTCTTAAAGCCAAGCGCCCCATTCTTTATGGTGGTGGTGGTTTGGTTTTAGGTGGTGCTAGTGAGCTATTCACTCAGTTAGCTAAAAAGCTCAACTTTCCTGTTACTACGTCGTTAATGGGAATAGGTGCTTATCCGCAAACCGATCGCCAGTCAGTTGGTTGGTTAGGTATGCATGGTAGCTTTGAAGCTAACCAAGCTATGCACCACAGTGATTTGGTGGTGTGTATTGGTGCGCGTTTTGATGACCGTGCAACCAATAACGTATCTAAGTTCTGCCCAACAGCACGTATTGTTCATGTTGATATCGACCCTTCATCTATTGGTAAAACTATTCGTGTCGATGTGCCTATTGTTGGGACAGCAACTAGCGTATTAGAAGAGATGCTAGCACTTTTAGATGAAAGTAAAACCCAGTTAGAGCCAGATGCTTTAGCTGACTGGTGGAAGCAGATAGATGCTTGGGCTGCCAGCCGTGCTGGGCGTATTTATGAGCCAGCAGAGCCAGGCGAAACCATGAAACCGCAGCAGGTAGTTGAAGCAGTTTGGAAAGCAACTCAAGGTAAAGCTTATGTTGTAACTGACGTAGGCCAACACCAGATGTTTGCCGCCCAATACTACAAGTTCGATAAGCCGAATCATTGGATTACCTCGGGTGGTTTGGGAACTATGGGTTTCGGCTTTCCAGCAGCAATGGGTGTAAAACTTAATAAGCCAGATGAAGAAGTAGTTTTAATTACTGGTGAAGGCAGTTTCCAAATGATGATGCAGGAACTTTCTACCTGTAGTCAGTTTGGTATTCCGGTAAAAATCATCAACCTGAATAACCAGTCCTTAGGTATGGTTCGTCAGTGGCAAGATTTAAATTATCAAGCGCGTCATGCTCAGTCTTATATGCAATCACTACCAGATTTCAAAATGTTGGTTGAGTCCTATGGCCACGTAGCAATGAAGGTAGAAAAAGCAGAAGACTTAGATGCTGCCATTGAAAAAGCCTTTGCTATGAAAGATAAGCTAGTATTTTTAGATGTTTACGTAGATCCACATGAACATGTTTATCCTATGCAAGTTCCGCAGGGTTCTATGAAAGATATGCTGTTGTCTAAAACGGAGAGGACTTGATCATGCGACATATCATCTCTATTTTAATGGAAAATGAAGCAGGTGCTTTGTCACGAGTAGTTGGTTTGTTTTCGCAGCGTAACTTCAATATTGAAACCTTGAACGTAGCGCCTACCGATGACCCTACCTTGTCTCGCTTAACGGTTACTACCGTTGGAGACGAGCGGGTTATTGAGCAAATAACCAAGCAGCTTAATAAGTTAATTGATGTAGTAAAGCTGGTTGATTTAACCGAAGGTCAGCACATTGAGCGTGAATTAATGTTGGTTAAGGTAAAAGCAGTGGGTGCTCAGCGTGCAGAAGTAAAGCGAACAACGGAGATTTTCCGTGGCCAAATCATTGATGTAACGCCAAGTATTTACACGGTTCAGCTAGCAGGCCATGCCAGCAAGTTAGACGCTTTTATTCAAGCGTTGGGTGGCAATACTTTGCTAGAAGTTGTGCGTACCGGTGTTTCTGGTATCGCCCGTGGTGAAAAAGTACTTAGCCTGTAGTTTTTTTATGGCTAAAGCATTAGTCATGACTAATAAACTCTAGCTAGCTTCCTGCCAGCCTTTTAGGTTGGCAGGATTTTTAATAGGTGGTGCATTGCATTTTACGCAGTGCAAAAAATACCTTAATCTATGCCGATTGAAAAATTAATGGCGTTAATCATCTAGTGCAAAGCACTTTATTTATTATCAGGAGAAGCACCATGGCAATGACCGTTTATTATGACAAAGATTGTGATCTGTCTCTTATTCAAGGCAAAAAAGTTTCTATTATTGGTTACGGTTCACAAGGCCACGCGCACGCATGTAACCTAAAAGATTCAGGCGTTGATGTTACCGTTGGTTTACGTGCTAGTTCTTCTTCACGTGCTAAAGCAGAAGCTCACGGCTTAAAAGTTGCCGATGTTGCTGATGCCGTTGCAAGCGCCGATCTAGTAATGATTCTTACACCCGATGAATTTCAGGGTCAGCTATATAAAGAAGAGATCGAGCCAAACATTAAGCAAGGCGCTACTTTAGCTTTTGCTCACGGCTTCTCTATTCATTACAACCAAGTTGTTCCTCGTGCTGACCTAGACGTAATTATGATTGCGCCTAAAGCACCGGGCCACACAGTACGTTCTGAGTTTGTAAAGGGCGGCGGTATTCCAGATTTAATCGCTATTTTTCGCGATGCTTCTGGTAAAGCTAAAGAACTAGCACTTTCTTACGCTATGGGCGTGGGTGGTGGTCGTTCAGGTATCATTGAAACAACCTTTAAAGACGAAACTGAAACTGACCTTTTTGGTGAGCAAGCGGTTCTTTGTGGTGGTGCAGTAGAGCTAGTTAAAGCAGGTTTTGAAACATTAACTGAAGCTGGTTATGCACCTGAAATGGCTTACTTCGAGTGTCTGCATGAGCTAAAGCTAATTGTTGATCTTATGTACGAAGGCGGCATCGCTAACATGAACTACTCCATCTCTAATAATGCTGAGTATGGCGAGTATGTTACTGGCCCTGAAATCATTAACGAAGAATCACGTCAAGCCATGCGTAATGCACTTAAGCGCATTCAAAATGGCGAATACGCTAAAATGTTTATCGCTGAAGGCGCACACAACTACCCTTCTATGACTGCCAACCGTCGTAACAACGCTGAACACCCCATTGAAAAAGTGGGTGCTCAACTGCGTGGTATGATGCCTTGGATTACTGCTAACCAGCTAGTTGATAAA
>JAAYGA010000387.1 GCA_012727935.1 Pseudomonadaceae bacterium
AAGCGCCACGGAAACGGCAATTACCCAGGCGATTATACCGGAAATGTATAAATCAAGCCCCAAGCCTTTGACACAAAGGCTATATATAAGCCAGTTTATAAAGGTGGTTAGAAGCCCGAATATGACATACATAATAAACTCCCGATGCCTTTTAATAAGGCTTCTTATAGCCTTAATTTTATCCTCCAATGTTAGCGCCTCCAAGTTTTAATAGCTTTTTCCAGTTTCTACAGCATTCAGTCATTTTATCACACAGGGCTTATATGTCAACATTTCTGCTTTTATAAAAAAACTGCCCCTGCCTGTAATGTCGGCAGGGACAGCTTTTTTTATAAAATATCCTTAATCATTTGCCTGTATTCCAAGGGCCTGTAGCCAAGCTTTTCGTACAGGCGTATGGCATTTGTGTTGCCTTGCATAACCTCAAGGCGAAAGCGGCGTGCGGCGGGGTATTCCCTTTCTATAAAGGCGAAAAATTCTCGTCCGTAACCCTTTCCCCTATAAGCCTCGGCGATATACAGCTCCTCTGCCAAAACAACCATTCCCCCAACCTCGTTGGAGTAGGTGAAGGATAAAAGTCCGTAGCCCACGGGCTTACCCTCGTCTTCAATGATCAGCGCCCGCATAAATGGAGACTTATCCAAGGCAGCCTTAAAGGTCGCATCAAAATTTTTTGGCTCCACAGCACTTGAAACCGCCTCGGAGGAATAAAAGGTCTTTACCATGGATAAAAAGACTTCCTTATCCCCTTCCTGCAAATCACGAAACACAGTCTTTTCTCCTTTTTACTCCAGCACCGCACCCTTTGCCGCACTGGTTACCATGCGGGAATAGCGGGCAAGATAGCCGGTTTTTATCTTCGGCTGGGGGCAGACCCACTTTTCACGGCGCTCTTGAAGCTCAGTTTCAGACACCATAAGCTCAATTTTACAGGCCGGTATGTCTATTGCAATGGTGTCCCCCTCGCAAACTAGGGCAATTGTTCCGCCTAGCGCCGCCTCCGGCGACACATGACCTATAGACGCTCCACGGGTTGCGCCGGAAAAGCGCCCGTCGGTAATAAGGGCAACCTCTTTGTCGAGGCCCATTCCCGCAATGGCGGAGGTGGGGTTTAGCATTTCTCTCATGCCGGGGCCGCCCTTGGGGCCCTCATAGCGAATGACGACCACGTCTCCGGAAACTATTTTTCCGGCGATAATTGCAGCTATGGCTTCATCCTCACAGTCAAAGACTCGGGCAGGCCCCTCGTGCCGCATCATTTCAGGGGCAACGGCAGACTGCTTTACAACGCAGCCCTCGGGGGCAAGATTTCCGAAAAGTACGGCGATTCCGCCGTTTTCCGAAAAGGGATTTTCAACGGGGCGGATAATTTCCTCGTCAAGGTTTTTGTGTCCTCTAAGGTTTTCCTCAAGGGTTTTCCCCGTACAGGTCATAACGGAGGTGTCTAAAAGCCCCAGCTTATTAAGCTCTGCCATAACGGCGTGGACACCGCCTGCCCTGTCTAAATCCTCCATATAGGGGTCTCCCGCCGGGGCAAGGTGGCAAAGGTTGGGGGTTTTTTCCGAAAACTCGTTTGCCATGTGAAGGTTAAGCTCATGCCCTGCCTCGTGGGCAATGGCGGGAATGTGGAGCATGGTGTTTGTTGAGCAGCCAAGAGCCATATCGACTATCTCGGCATTGTGGAAGGAAGCCCTTGTCATAATATCCCGTGGGCGAATATCCTTTTCATAAAGCTCCATAACCTTCATGCCTGCTTCCTTGGCAAGGCGCAGCCTTGCGCTCATAACGGCAGGAATTGTGCCGTTGCCTGCAAGAGCCATTCCCAAGGCCTCGGTAACGCAGTTCATAGAGTTTGCCGTGTACATACCTGAACAGGAGCCGCAGGTTGGACAGGCGGAATTTTCATAGGCTTCAAGCTCTTCTTCGCCGATTTTTCCGGCGTGATAGGCGCCCACT
>JAAYGA010000039.1 GCA_012727935.1 Pseudomonadaceae bacterium
AAAACGCGTGAAGCAAGCACTTTTCGTAACGAACCTATCACACTGGCCTTTGCCTCAGAGGTAGTTCTTTGTTCTGAACTTGGCGCTCTTGAAAATATTTTATTTTGATTCTGGCTCATGAATATCTACTTATTACATTGGTAGTAAGGTTGGGTCGAAATAAAGAACTAATAATCGTTTTTACAAGGGGATGTCGAAATGAAACCACGCCAGCCCGAAAAGCTAATATACCCAAAGCTTCTGCATTTTCGATAGCAGCTTTTATATAAGATAAATCATCTTGTATTAAACTACTAAGGCGTTCTAAACTGATAGGATCGTTATAACTTGCAACACAATAAAGTAGCTTCCAATCAACTTTAAACTTATCAATCCTTGAAGCAATAGTAATCATTAAAGCAAGTGATACAGGGTTTTCATCTGTCGATTGTAATAGTTCTTTTGCAAACAGTGGAACACCCCTTGCTCTTTCTACAATATCAGCTGACGCTTTACCTGAAGATTTTTTTATTAAAGAGATAATAGAAGCCTCATCTAATCTATCAAGGGATAGTAATTTATAAAAAGAATGTAAAGTTTCATTAATTGTGTAACGCTGTGGTTTACGACCACAAACAATTGCCTGATTTCCTTCAGGTAAACTGTTTAAGAAACTTGTTAACAATTCTTTACTTTCTGCTGTTAAGTGGTGAGCATCATCTATAACTAAAAGGCTTTTCTTAGTGCATTTCATATCAGAAAAAACCACATCTAAATGCTCTAAATATTGGTAATCTTCACTATCAAAAATACCGGAAGGTAAAACATGGATATAAAATATTTTCCAGCCTTCTTTCACAGCTAAACGTGCAGCTTCGCGGCATAAGCGCGATTTACCCATGCCACTTTCACCTTCAAGCAATAGCACTCGGTATTTTTCAGCAAGCAAGCCACGAATGCTTTCAAGCTCTTTATAGCGCCCCACCAAAGGAAGGTCGTTAGCAATATCCCAACGGTTTAAAGCATTCAGTTCAGAAAACAATACTAGGTTGGATCTGCTGCTTGGTACTGTTAAATCAAAGGCTTGCATAACAGATATCACCTGTGAGTCAAAAATCAAACAACTAGCAGAAGCATTGGCCCTAAGCTTATGAGCCCAAGTGAGTAGATGACTGCCTACCGTTTCTCCGGACCAACCACCAAACCGATTTTGACTAACACTAATTAAGCCAGCCACTAGAGCGCCAGTTAAAATTTCCTTAGGGTTAACCTCTTTAAACTGTTCTAAAACATAGCTTTTCATAGTATAAAAAACACGCTCTGCTACTTGAATAGCCGTTCGTATATCTTGTGTGGAGGAGCGTTTTAGGCCAAAAATTAAATCGCCATCGCCGTGTTCACGGCTTATAAATAAAGCATGACCATCAAAAGCCATCTCTGCCATGCAAGTATGAAATAGCTTCATTGCGGTTTGCGGCAGCTGGCTATCTATTTTTATACTTAAAACAATTGCCGGACGGCGAGCTATTAAAGTTTCTTGGGCAAAAACGGCATCAAAACCCGACTGGTCTTTGAACTCTGCTAAACGAGCAACGGCCATAGTACGATTTTGAACCTTGAGTCTTTTAAAAATGGCAACTAGGTGCTGTTTAACCGTTCCTAAGCTGATATCTAAATCGCTAGCAATTTCTTTATTAATTTTACCTTGCTGCATCAACTCCAATATTTGTTGTTGGCGGTGGGTTAACCCCGTCATAGCAACTGTTTCAGCAAGTGCTGCTGACTTAATAGGGTTCTCATATTGGGTCATAGGGTAGCCTCCAATCAGTCAATTTAGTCAATGACTGGTAGCGAAATCTGCGTACCTTTCCAATCAACACTAACCTGATTAGCATCAATTAACTTAATAAGGCCGCCCCCATAAAGACTGTCACCAACTCGGTGGTAATAAATTTCACCACCCTGCCCACCCCAATTCATACGTGCAAATACTTGCCCATCGGGGCTACTTTCTATGCCTTCAACACTGAACAAAGGACGTAATAAATAATCTTTATTATCAAAGCTAATAACCACTCGGTTGGAACCTATGCTCTTTAATTTGCCTCCAAAATCTAATGCACTTCCAGCAGGAATGCGCTGAAGATTATAAGAACGGTTGTCTATCAACCAAGCATATTCTTCTTCTATTTTTAAGAGTGAATATAAATGGCCAAATTTAACATTGCTAGATTTACTAACACTTTCAATGCCTTGCTGTGCATATTGAACATAATGGGTGGTCTGCTCGGTAAGGTCTTCTTCGGCAACACCTTGCTTGGCTGCATGGCGTAAAGCTTGAACCGATTCACCTAGTTGGTAAGCATTTCTTTCAATTTCATCAACACTGAACAGGCCAATGTATTCAAAGTTTTCTGTTGGTTTATAAATAACGCAACGCTGCTGCACTTGCCTTAACTTTTCACACCAGCCCAGTGCTTCCTGTTCATTATCAAACCCAGAAAAATTAACAGAATACCAAACGGCATCGCCGCTAGGTGTGGCTATATTAACACCCACTTTTTCAACAATTAAAGTTTTTGCTGGTTGTAAATTATCGTATCGGCGCGGCATATCACGCATCAATGCTTCAATAGCAAAACGATCATAAACACCTGCCAACTTGACTAACCATGCGCTGGTTTTAAAATCTTCAGGCTTATCTAACCAACCTAGTAAAGGGTCGCTGTTTTCTGAAGCTAAGACGGCAGCAGGCGAAGCTTTAAAAACAGGGTTTTGCTCGCTTATTTCCCGATAAGGAATACCACCGCCTAAGGCAGAATAAAAATCAACAAACGCTTGGTAATATTCAAGTTCAAACTGGTACAAGCTGTCTTGGCGCTCTTGATAAGACTGCATAGAATCAAGGAAGGTTAAAAAGTCAATGCCGCCCACAACATAAGATTCAAAACCAAAATCTTGAGCCACTTTGGCGGCCTTTGCCGACTCTTGCTGTAAAGCCAAGCGTTCACCACTAAATTCAAGTTCAGTAATTGCACTTCTTGCGGCTAGCAGCCCGTTATAGACAGTGTTTACATAGCTTTCAATCAGTTCATTATGTACCGCTTGAGCAAACTTAACTTCTTGCTCTTTAGTACCGCCATCAAAAACAGTGGCACTTAAAGTGCTTAAAGCATTCCAAATTAAGGTGTTAGGTTGGAAAAGGTCTGCTGGGCTTCGCACACCAGAACTTAAGCCAGCAGAGAGAGTAAGCCCCGGCAAAAGTGCTTTGCGGGCAACATCTAAGTCGGCATTAGCAGCCAACATACCCGATTCAATTGTGCGTATATCGGGCCGTCTTAATAAGTGGGCAGTAGAAATGCCTTCCACACCCTTGGGCAGGGCAACACTTTTCAAACCATTTTCTGAAAGCTGTAACGACCCAGGAGCAATGCCCATTAGGCGAGCCATTTCAAAACTAAGTTGTTGGCGGTCTTTTAACAGGGTGGGCAGACGAACGCTCGAACTAAAAATAACCGAGCGTTGCATTTGCATTTCAACAACAGAAGCATCACCTAATAAGTAACGGTCTTCCATAGCTAACAACATTGAAGTGAGTGCTTTTTCAGTTTCTTTAGTGTTTCGAATACGGTCGTTCAGTGAAAGGTATTCAAAGTAATTTTTAGACAGCTGGGTAATTAACTCTAATAACTGAGCATCGTACTGAAAAACAGCTTGCTTAAGTTTAAGGTCTGCCGATTCCATCAAACTTTTGCGCTGCCCCCAAAGGTCTAGGGTGTAACTACCCGTTAAACCTAGTTCAAACTCACCTTTTCCTTTAGGGCGACTACCTTTAGGCACCGAACCTATACCGTCGGTGGGTGCTTCTATACTATAGCCAGTTTGAGCCGTTATTAAAGGCATACCCTGAGCGCCAGCCTGAACAAAACGCGCCTTTGCCTGCACTACACGCTGAGCCGCTATTTGCAATATTTGGCTGTTAGTAATGGCTCGGTCAATTAGAATTTCTAGCTCTTTATTGCCGGTGTATCGCCACCATAAATTAAAAGTAATGTCATTAGGGGCATGAATGGTTGGTGTTTTGGGTGCAAAGGTTGCTGTATTAGTCACCTTGGCTAGTTCATCACCAATTTCAGGTAGAGTAACTAGGTCTTTACTTAACTCGTCCTGCTTAGGCGAAGAAGAACAAGCAACCAATCCTAGTGTTATTAGCAAAAAACAAACCCTTATCACCACTCAATCTCTCCAAAGTCCATATAGTTTTTTATTGTTTATTACTAGCAACCTATTAGTAGCTTTTTAAATACATTATAAGCTACCCACCCATCCATGCTTTATTAAGATGGATCTACCTTACTAGTTATCTTTTCTCTCAAAACAGCTCAAAAAAATATTACGTAATGTAACAAAATACCCGACAAATGAACAGCGTCCCTATTAAATTAGAGGCTTTATTGCAAATTTTTTACTACTAACTAGCCTTGACCAATAGCTGGCTCTACCTAACTAAAAAAACCATTATTATTTTGACTTGTTAATCTACCTAGTTTTAAAATGCCGCTTATTATGTTAAATATATGCGGCTCTTCGCATTTAAGGGTGTAGCTGCTTTTTAAACCCACCTGATTCTAACAAGCACCTTGCTATGTAGTTGGTTAAATTTCTAAATCCCAGTGCTATGCCTCGTAAGTGCTCCAGCCTG
>JAAYGA010000040.1 GCA_012727935.1 Pseudomonadaceae bacterium
GCTTGGGCTAGGATTAATAGTGAATACGACGGAACTGCCATTTACCTAGTCGCCAAACACACCGACAGCACTCGCCTAGATGAGCTTTATGCGGTTGCCCAGCAGGTGACTGAGGAATTGGGCTTAGATGATTTTTATGTGCATACCAACAGCAATAATATTGCTTGGTTACCTCATTGCATTGAAAAAGGGTTGGCAGCTCAGTATTTGATTGATAAGTTACGTACAAAACAGGGTTCAGTGCCCATTCTTGGTTTGGGTGATAGCCTAAGCGACCATTCATTTTTACGCCATTGCTCTTGGTTTGGTATGCCAAAGCAAAGCCAGTTGGCATCCTATTTATCGAACGCATTGGCGGAGCAGTAAATTATGCAGCCTTTTTCAGGTGCCTACCCAGAAACGGACATTCAATTTTTATTACGCCCCATTGCAATGGCGATGACTGACCTTGCCTTAAAAGAGGAATTGATTCAGTCGGGTAAAGCCCATTATTCAGATTTACTAAGCCAAGAGGCGATACCTTCACCAGAGCATTTGTCGATTTATCGCCAGTCATTGCTGACCGGTGCCCAACGCTTAGCCACAGACGTTCTGCGTTTAGCCAAACGCCTGATTGCCGACTATAAAGGCCAGCCAATTGTGCTGGTTAGCCTTGTGCGTGCCGGTGTGCCGCTGGGCGTTATGCTAACCCGTGCGCTGCGTTTTATGGGGCAAGAGGTTCACCATTATGGCATAAGCATTATTCGAGACAGGGGCATTGATACTGCCGCAATGGATTACATAGAAGCACGCCATAGCCCAGCAAGCGTCGTGTTTGTTGATGGCTGGGTGGGCAAAGGTGCCATTACTAACCAGCTAACGGCCTCACTTAAAAACCGTAAAGGCTATGCAGGTAAACCTAAGCTGGTTGTTTTGGCCGACCCCTGTGGCGTGGCGTGGTTAAGTGCTTCAGATGATGATTGGCTGATTCCCTTTGGTATTCTCGGCGCAAATGTTTCAGGCTTAATTTCCCGTTCCGTTTGGTCTGCCGATGACTTTCACGGCTGTGTTTTGTGTTCTCACTTAGCCGATCTTGAATGCGGTGTTGCGCTGGTAGATCAGGTGCAAGCCTTAGTTGAACAGCAAGATTTAGCCACAATTCAACCTGCTGATTGGGTGTGGCAAGAAAAAACCACCCAAATAGAAGCGAGTTTAGCAGTTATTAAAACACTAGAAAGCCAGTACGCAGTCGACAACCTTAATCGCATTAAACCAGGCATTGCAGAAGCAACCCGTGCCGTTTTAAGGCGTGTTCCTGACCATGTTTTAGTGCGCAGTAAACAAGACCCTGATGTGAAGCTATTGGTGCATTTAGCAGTAAGTAAAGGCGTTCACGTTGAAGCCTTGGGCGATCTTCTAGGCCCCTATCGGGCAGTGACTATTATTAAAAAGGTGCTTTGAAAAAAAGTACTGTGAAAAAGGGTGCTTTGAAAAAAACTTAAAAAGGCGCTCTAATTTATTTGCTTTAATTGAACACTAGGGCTTAGCTTGACTTAAGGACAACCCTCTACACTCAAGGAGACACCAACGTGCGTATTCTTCACACTTCAGACTGGCACCTAGGCCAGCATTTTATGGGCAAAACCCGTGAAGCCGAACACCGCGCTTGGTGTGCTTGGCTTGTTCAAACCGTGGTTGAACAGCAAGCCGATGCACTCATAGTGGCTGGCGATATTTTTGATACCGGCACGCCGCCCAGCTACGCCCGCAAACAATACAACCAATTTATTCTGCAAATGAAAGCCACCGGCTGCCAGCTTATTCTTCTGGCTGGCAACCACGATTCAGTCACCATGCTTAATGAAAGCAAAGACCTTTTAGCCGAACTAAACACCCAAGTGGTTGCCAGCGTTAGTGACAACCTAGACGAGCAACTGATTCCGCTTAAAAAACGCAATGGCGAACTAGGTGCAGTGCTTTGTGCTGTGCCTTTTATTCGTGCCAGAGACATTCACTACAGCCAAGCCGGACAAAGTGCCGAAGA
>JAAYGA010000331.1 GCA_012727935.1 Pseudomonadaceae bacterium
TAACGGCAGGCTGGAGCACTTACGAGGCATAGCACTGGGATTTAGAAATTTAACCAACTACATAGCAAGGTGCTTGTTAGAATCAGGTGGGTTTAAAAAGCAGCTACACCCTTAAATGCGAAGAGCCATTTAATCTTGCTTGTAAATCTTGGGTATAAAGCCCTGCTAGGGTAGTGTGGTGAATATTAAATGCTTTTTTTTTGGCTGGCTAGTTGCATATTAACAACACTCATCAAGCCTAATATAATAACTAAGCTAGCAACAAGCACTTCAATAAGCGTAAAACCCTGCTGTCTTAGCATTTATTTACACTCACTTAAATTTAATTTTTTACGAATTTGGTTACGGCCATTAAAACAAATTTCTACCTGCCGCTTAATATTTTCTACAGTTACTTCTAAAAAAACAGCTGCATTACTAATACTGGCTTGCCTATTTCCTAAATTATAAAACTCTATGTAGTTACCAAGCACACCTTTAAAAACCACGGTAGCTTGCTCAGTAATTACAATACTTTTCTTTAATGTTAAATTATCATCACTTAAATTTTTAACGAAAATACCTAACAGATTAGTCACTTCATCTGTGCAGTTAGTTGCTGTTTCTGTCTGAATAAAACAGAGTTTGGCAGGTGTTTTTAAACGAGTGGCTTCATTGCGAGTAAAAAGTAATGCACTGTAAACTTGGTTGGTTGTACTAATTAGGCGGCTTTTCTTCAGCATATTTTGGCCAGAAGGTATAAAAACACCGAGAGTTATGGCTAGCAAACCCAACACAACCAGCAGCTCTAGCAAATTAAAGCCTTTCTGCTTTAAAAGAGTATTTTTATTGCGTAAATTAAGCATAAAAACCTCGATTAACGTTACATAAAGCAATTAAATACCCGATTATAGTTACACAAAAACTGGTAGGTAAGCTAGCCTTTACTTCATTTAGCTTAAAACTAATTTAAAATAAATCGTCTGGGTCAATGTCTAATGACCAGCGCACCCTACGTGCTTCTGGGCTGGTTTCGAGCCAACTCAAAAGTTGGGCAATTAAGCGGTGCAAAGGGGCACGTTGCTTAGAGTGCAACAATAACTGCATGTGGTAACGGCCTTGCCGCCTTTCCATCGGTGCAGGAACAGGGCCTAGCAAGGTAACGGCTTCTTGGTTTATTAAATTTGCCTGCACAGCCAGTAAGCGCATCAAAGCTTCCACCTGCTCAGTCTTGGGCGCTTCAGCACGTAAAATGGCAAGGTGTGCATAGGGCGGCCAGTTAATTTGCTGCCTTTCTTCTAGCAAATCTAGCGCCAAAGCTTCATAACCTTCAACACACAGTTTTTCTAATCTTGGATCATCGCTGTGGTGGGTTTGAATAATAACTTCACCGGGCTTTTCTGCACGCCCTGCACGGCCAGCCACCTGAATAATTAGCTGGGCTGTTCGCTCCATTGCTCGCGGGTCGCTGGAATACAGCCCATGATCGGCATTTAATAAGGTAGCAAGGGTTACGTCAGGAAAGTGATGCCCCTTAGCCAGCATTTGAGTACCTAATAAAATAGCTGGCCGTTGAATAGCAATTTGCTCCAATTTACTAGCTAAATCATTACGGTTACGCACACTGTCCCTGTCTAAGCGAATGACGGGAATATCTGGATAGCGTTCAACTAATGTTTCTTCTGCTCTTTCTGTTCCCGCACCTAGGGGTTTAAGTTCGCCTTCAACACATTGTGGACAAGTTAAAGGCAAGGGTTGTTGCTGGTCACAATGGTGGCAATGCAGTTTGGGCGGCTCTCGGTGCCAAGTCATGCGTGCATCACAATGCAAGCAACCTGCTATCCAACCACAGCTAATGCACATTAACACTGGTGCAAAACCGCGGCGGTTTAACAAAACTAACACCTGATTACCGGCCTTTAAATGCTTATCCATAGCCAAAAACAATGGTTCAGAAAAACCACCAATTAGCTTACGGTTACGAATATCTAGCAGCTTAGGTTCAGGCACCAACACACCAACACCCGGGCGTTGGTGTAAATGCAGCCACAAGTAAGCCCCAGATTTAGCTTTGGCTAGGGTTTCTAAAGAAGGCGTGGCTGAGCCTAATAAAACAGGAATTTTCTCTTGTTTAGCCCGCATAACCGCTAAGTCTCTAGCTTGGTAGCGCACACTATCTTGTTGTTTAAAAGAAGCATCGTGTTCTTCATCAACAATAATTAAACCCAACCTAGGCAGGGGTGTAAAAATAGCTGAACGCGTACCAAGCACCACAGCAGCACGGCCTTGCATGGCACTGCGCCAAGCATCAAGCCGTTCTTTATCAGTCATGGCGGAATGAAGCGCCACCACGCGACGATTAAAACGCTGTTCAAAACGCAGTAAAGTTTGAGGGGTTAGGCCAATTTCAGGTATTAGCACCAACACCTGTTTGCCTGCCTCTAAAAGTTGCTGAATTAGCTGCAAATAAACTTCTGTTTTACCACTGCCCGTTACACCCTGCAAAAGGGCTGGGCTAAAATTATTAGTCTTATTAATTAGAAGCTGAACAACCTGTTGCTGTTCTTCAGTTAGCTTTAAAGGCACTTCGGCCAAGACACTTTTAGGCAGGTGCTCATCAGGCGGCAAGTGTGGCAAGCCAATGCCTTGCTTTTTATTGGCTAATTTTTGCACTTCTATTAAGTTTTTACCCTGCAAACCTTGCAGCATCGCTAGGCTATAACCTTCTGCTTGTAAGTTTTTTTGCGTTTTGGGCTGGCTAGTGCTTTGCAATAGCTTTAAGAGTGCCGCTTGGCGTGGGGCGCGTTGCAGACTTGCAGCCGTTGTTTGTTTGCCAAGCTCGGTTAGCTGCCAGCGGGGTTCAAGCGGGGGATGCAAAGCCTGCCCTTGGCGCAATAAAGCAGGCAAAGCCATTTGCAGCACTTCACCCAAAGGTTGGTGGTAATAGCTGGCAACCCAGCGTAAAAAAACCAAATGTTGCTGAGTAAACAAGGGGTTGGTGTCTAAATAAGCAAGGGCTGCTTTAATGCGATTAGCAGGCAAATCCGTGGTTTCCACCTGCCCTACTACCAAGCCAAGCATTTGCCGATTTCCAAAAGGAACTTTTACCCTAACCCCTATCGCTGGCAAGGGTTCACCTGCTACTGGCCAATAATCGAATAAGCGGCGTAAAGGTGTGGCTAGGGCAACTTGTATTAAGGGCATGGCTTTACTCGGAAAATGTTTGGCGCTTAGCCTTTAGCCTGTTAGAATACGCCACCTTAAATCCTATTGACACCCTATGCGGTGCTTGGCACTAGATCAAGCGGCGGCATAGCTTTAACGAGGTTCACCATGAAAAAAGACATTCATCCTAAATACGCAGCCGTTGCAGCAACTTGCACCTGTGGTAATACTTTCACCATGAACTCTACGCTAGGCCAAGCAACAATCGACCTAGACGTTTGCTCTAACTGCCACCCTTTCTATACTGGTAAGCAGAAGCAAGCCGCTACTGGTGGCCGTGTAGAGCGTTTCTCTAAGCGTTTTGGTGCGCGTACTACTAAGTAATACAGCTAAGCAAACGTCTTGCTTATTGTGAAAAGCCAGAATCTATTTAATAGCTTCTGGCTTTTTTTATGCTTCTTTTAAATCTAATTTTAAACTTAACCATGCTTGCGGCTATAAGCCGCAGCCCTTTACAACCCTTAGCCTCTGCTTAGATGCTTGTGAGGTAAGGTAAATTTATATATGCTCATTAGACCTTAGTAAAACTAGGGCGTTAAAAAGCCACAAGCTTTTGGTGCGCTAGTTAACTTAACGAAAAAATCCTTTTTATTGCCCATATAGCGAATAATCATAATGTCACAAGATATGAAGCAAGCTGCTCTTGATTACCATGCGCTGCCAATTCCTGGCAAGCTAAGCATTGAACTAACTAAACCTACCGCAACGGCTAAAGACCTAGCCTTGGCTTATAGCCCAGGTGTTGCCGAGCCAGTACGTGAAATTGCTAGAGACCCAGACCTAGCCTATAAGTACACAGGCAAAGGTAACTTAGTTGCCGTTATTTCTGACGGTTCCGCTATTCTTGGTTTAGGTAACCTAGGTCCTTTGGCCTCTAAGCCAGTAATGGAAGGTAAAGGCGTACTATTTAAGTGCTTTGCTGGCGTTAACTCGATTGACATTGAAGTGAATGCCGAAAGCCCACAGGCTTTTATTGACACTGTTGCGCGCATTGCCGACACCTTTGGTGGTATCAACTTAGAAGATATTAAGTCGCCTGAGTGCTTTGAAATTGAGCGCACACTTATTGAACAGTGCAACATTCCCGTGTTTCACGATGACCAGCACGGTACGGCCATAGTTACCGCAGCAGGCATGATTAACGCCCTAGAATTAGCTGGCAAAAAAATTGAAGAAGCTAAAGTAGTTTGCCTAGGTGCTGGTGCTGCAGCCATTGCTTGTATGAAGCTCTTGGTTGCTTGTGGCGCTAAAAGTGAAAACATCTATATGATTGACCGTAAGGGTGTTATTCACACTGGCCGCGATGACCTAAACCAATACAAAGCCATGTTTGCTAACGAAACCACTAAGCGCACTTTAGATGATGCTTTAGACGGCGCTGACGTGCTAGTTGGTCTTTCTGGCCCTAACCTAGTAACTGGCGAACAAATTAAGAAAATGGCTGCTACGCCTATTATCTTTGCTTGTTCTAACCCAGACCCAGAAATTGATCCTGCGGTTGCTCATGCAGCACGCCCAGACGTTATTATGGCAACAGGCCGTTCAGATTACCCTAATCAGGTTAACAACGTGCTTGGCTTCCCATTCATCTTCCGTGGTGCGCTTGATGTTCGTGCCAGCGTTATTAACGAAGAAATGAAAATTGCCGCCGTTAATGCGCTAAAAGACCTAGCTAAAGAGCCAGTAACAGCTGAAGTATTAACAGCTTACGAACTCGACGCTTTAGAATTTGGCCCTGAATACATTATTCCTAAGCCAATGGACAGCCGCTTACTAAACTGCATTTCTTCAGCAGTTGCACAAGCCGCAGTTGATTCTGGTGTAGCACGCCTGCCCTTCCCAGCACACTACCCATTAACCAGTATCAAAGATGTTTATGGTAATAACTAGGCTTTAAGCTTTAACTAGCTAGCCAAAAAAACCGGAGCTTATAAGCTCCGGTTTTTTTATGTTTATGAAAGCTATGTTTATTAAAACAAAGACTCGGGTGGTGGCGTGTCAAGCGGCACACTCTGCTCGTCACCTTCTTTAAACTCATTTTGTAATGAGTTATCAGTGGCTCTGGCTTGAGGTACGCGTTCTTTATAAAAAATTTCAAACATCGCATTTTGCTGGTTTGGGCTGGCTAATAAGCCACTGTTTGGGTCAATACGCACTGTAACCAAGCCTTCTGGGCGGGGCATTACCTTTTCTGGTTTGTTTTTTAACGCCACTTCCATAAAGTTAATCCACATGGGCAAGGCAAGGTTAGCGCCATATTCACCGGTACTTGAAGGTTTATCAAAACCTGCCCACACACTAGCCACCACTTCACTATTAAAACCTGAAAACCAAGCATCGTGTAAATCATTGGTTGTACCAGTTTTGCCACGAATATCGCTTCGGTCTAACGCCTTAGCTCGGCTACCAGTACCGTCATCTATTACGTCACGCAAAATAGAATGCATGGTGTAAACCGCGCGCTCATCAACTGCCGGTTTAGACAAGGGATAAGCAACACCGGCAAGGTTAATGCTTTGCTGATCGGCTGCACAATTACGGCAAACTTTAGGTTTTACGGCTCGGTAAAGCACCTCACCTTCTAACCCTTCAATGCGTGTTACTAGGTGGGCTTCAACAGGGTAGCCACCATTTGCCAACATGGCATAAGCGCGAGTCATTTCCACTGGCGTTACGTTGGCGCTGCCTAAAGCTAACGACAAATCCCGAGGCATACGTTCAGCAGAAAAACCAAAGTTACTAAGGTATTGAATAGCTCCCCCTAAGCCCACATAGTTCAACACCCGAATTGAAATTAGATTGCGTGATTTATACAGCCCCTCACGCAAACGGGTTGGCCCATAAAAAGTGCCTGTTGAGTTTTGTGGCCGCCAAGCGTCTTCTAGCTGCTGGTCTTCAAACACCACCGGCGCATCATTAATAATGGTGGCTGGGGTATAGCCTTTTTCTAAGGCTGCCATATAAACAAAAGGTTTAAAAATTGAACCTGCCTGACGTACTGCTTGATCAGCGCGGTTAAAATGGCTTTGGTTAAAATCAAAGCCGCCCACTAGCGCAGTAATTTCACCCGTTTCAGTTTTCATGGCAACCAAAGCGGCTTCCAAAGCAGGCAGTTGGGCTAGTTGCCAAGGCTGCTTGCTAGAAACCTTGTGCTGCAACCTAATTAAATCGCCCTGCCTAGCTAAACGGTTGCCTGTTAACGCTTTTCTGTCTTTCCAAAAGGGGGAATGGTAACGCCCTGCCCAGCTCCAAGCTTCAGGCAGCAGTTCAATTAGCTCGCCACCCTGCTTTAACACCAACAAACGCTTAGCCTCTGCTTCAACCACAATAGCAGGCTGTAATTGGCCATAAACGGGGGTATTGTCTAAAACTTTCAGCCAATGGCTAACGTCCTTGCCTAAACGCTCTTGCAGCTTTTTCGCCCTAGGGTCTTGCAGGGCTTGCTGCACCTGTTCTAAACCAAATTCACTGGCTTCAATTTCTGCTAAGGCATCTACTTCCAACGCCTCTTGCTGCTCTACTAGTGGAATGGCTTCCCGCTCTACACCGCGCCAACCGCGCCGCTGGTCGTAGGTTAGCAAGCCTTCCCTAATGGCGTTATTAGCCGCTATTTGCTGTTCACTAATAATTGAAGTATAAACTTTTAAGCCACGGGTATAAGCCTTTTCACCAAAGGTTTCAATAGCAAATAAACGCGCCGCTTCTGCAACAAAAGGGGCGTTAATATCGTGTTCAGGTGGGTAATAACGTGCCGTTACCGGCGCACGCAAAGCTTCTTCATAACTACTATCGTCTAAAGAACCCAAGCTGTACATGCGTGATAAAATCCAGTTACGGCGAATTAATGCTCGGCGCGGATTAGCCAGTGGGTTATAAGCGGAAGGCGCTTTGGGCAGCCCTGCTATCATGGCTAACTGAGCCAAGCTTAGTTCTTGTAAAGACTTGCCATAATAAACCTCAGCCGCAGCCACTATGCCGTAAGCACGATTACCTAGGTAAATTTTATTAACGTAAAGCTCTAAAATTTGCTCTTTACTTAGCTGCTGTTCAAGGCGTAATGACAGGAGTATTTCACGAATTTTTCGGGCAAAAGTGCGGTCACGGGTTAGTAGGTAATTGCGCGTTACCTGCATGGTTATGGTGGAACCACCCGACTGAATTTGACCTGAATCGGCCAACTGCACAGCCGCACGTGCCAAACCTTTAATATCAACACCTGGGTGTTCATAAAAACTAGTGTCTTCAGCAGCTAATAAGGCTTCAATGTAACGTTTAGGAATGTCTTGGTAGTTAATTCGGGTGCGCCGATGCTCACCAAATTCAGCCATAAGCAGGTGGTCAGCCGTATAAATTCGCATGGGAATTTCTAGCTGCTCGCTTAGTAAGGCATCCATATTCTGCAGCTGCAAGACCTCTTCGTGTAAGCTAGGCCAAAAGTAGATGACTATTGCAAAGGCCCAAGCACCACCAAGACCTGCACCGGCAAGACCAAGCCAGAAAAAAAACTTAAGGATATTCTTAAAAAAATGCATAGCTTACCTAGTGATTATTACTTGATTTATTGCATTCAAAGTTGAGCGCAGATCATGACACAAAAGCCTAACAAAAGGACGAGTTAACCCTTAATTTTTACCGCTTTTCTAGCTAATTAAAGCAAGTTTATACCATTTACTTGCTTATATAAAAAAGAGGTATAACAATGAATTGCTTAAAACAAGCAACTCAGTTTACTTAATAATTTAAGGATTAAAAAAACCTACCATGTTTAGGATACCAAGCCTTCCTTTATTATTTAGTCCAAAAAAACTACCACTAATAGGGATAGACATTACCAATTCAGCGGTAAAACTGCTGGAAATTCACCCCTATGGCAATAAACTTCAAGTTGCCAGCTACGGGGTTGCACCTTTGGAAAGCGGCGCTATGGCTGATCGCCGTATTAAAGATTATAAATCGGTCGCGCGTAGCATTAAACGTGTCATTGAAAGAACACAACCAAGCACCACACGCACCGCTGTGGCCGTGCCAACTGCAGCCGTTATTACCCGCACTTTAAGCTTACCCCTTGAACTGAATGATGATGAAATGGAAGCACTCATCATGATAGAAGCAGAGCAGCACGTACCCTATCCTTTAAACGAAGTAGCAATTGATTTTCAGCGCCAGCCGCCATTAAATCCCAATGATGAAAATCAGCCTGTGTTACTGGTTGCTTGCCGTAAAGAAGTAACCGACCAACTAGATTACGTTTTAGAAGCGGCTGGCCTAGACCCTATAGTGACCGATGTTGAAAACTTTGCTATGGAACGCTCACTTGGTCTTCTTCTGAATAAGCTGCCTAACAACCAAGAAAATCAAATTGTTGCCGTTGCCGATGTAGGCGCAACAACAACACTGAATGTGTTTCGTGACGGTGAAATTATTTATAGCCGTGAACAGATGTTTGGTGGCAAACAGCTAACCGACGAAATTCAACGCTATTACGGCCTTTCAAGAGAAGAAGCAGGCTTTGCTAAGAAAAAAGGTAACCTACCAGCCGATTATAACCTTGAACT
This sequence comes from Pseudomonadaceae bacterium, assembly GCA_012727935.1. GTDB lineage: Bacteria > Pseudomonadota > Gammaproteobacteria > Pseudomonadales > Halomonadaceae > Marinospirillum. Next base: position 8,760 of record JAAYGA010000331.1, read on the forward strand.
TCTACAACCTTTTAAAATTGCACTAGTGCAACAGGTAGAACGCCAATTACAGCTGTTTTATTCATCCACTTCTTATCATGACATTGATTTTCTTATTCTTGCCGGTGGTTCTTCTGCCATTGAAAACCTGCCACAAATGGCACAACAACAATTAGGCTGCCCCACCTACCTAGCCAACCCTTTTATAGACATGGTGTTAAGCGACAAGGTAGATGCACTTGCTTTAGCCCAAGATGCGCCCGCTATGATGATTGCCTGCGGCTTAGCCATGAGGGTTTGGTCATGACTAACAACCCTAGCCACCGTTCAGACCGCTATAAAACCAATAGAAGCATTAATTTAAGGCCTTGGCGTGAAGAAAAACGTCAGCAACAGCAAAAAGTTTTTACCCAATTAAGTCTTGTAAGCTTAATGTTTGGTTTACTTATTAGCCTAGTTTTATGGCAAAACACTACGGCTTCAGTGACGGCCATTCAGGAAGAAAATCAGCTTATAAAAAAACACCTAGCACTGCTAGATACAGAAATTAAAGAAGTGGTAAATTTGCGTGAACAGCGCCAACAACTACTAAAACGAATAGAGGTTATTCAAAAACTACAAAGCAACCGCCCAGTGGCAGTCGAACTAATGCAGCAGCTAGCCAACAGCATTAATGACGGGGTGTTTTTAACCCAACTAGAGCGCACTGAAAGCCAACTAATACTTCAAGGGCAAGCCAACACTTCCGCAGCCATAGCCACTTGGATGCGTAGCTTAAATGTTCAGCCACGCTTTGGCGAACCCATTTTACGCAACATAACCACCAACGATAAAACCAGCCTTACCCATTTTAACTTGCTGATTCCTTTACAGGAGCCAACAAAATGAAGCTGAATTTAGCAAAACTAAACCTAGCCAAGCTTAACCCTAATAACCTAGATGCTAATAACAGCTCAAACCCTTCATCGGCTGAACTTAAAAACCAAGTAAAACTGTGGTTTAAAAACCAACTACGAGCCATTAAAAGGCTTGAACGTGATGACTTAGACCTAGCTAACGCTGGGCAATGGCCTGCTGCCATTAAAATACTTTCGCTTTCACTACTGATTAGCAGCGTTATTTTTGCTAGCCACTGGTTATTAATAAGCAGCTATAAAGAAGAACTAACAGTGGCCAGAGAAGAACAGCAAAGCCTGTTAGACAATTACCAACGCCGCTCTTTTCAAGCAGCCAACCTAACTGCTTACCAGCAACAAATGCAGGTAATGGAACAAACATTTTTTGGCTTATTGGCTTTTTTACCCAGCGAAAATGAAGTTCCGCGCCTGTTAGATGACATACAACAACAAGCCACCCAACAGCGCCTTGAAATTCTTGCTTTTAATTTAAAAACACCTGAAGCACAAAATTTCTATACCCAACTACCCTTTGAAATTAAAGTAAGGGGAAACTTTTATAGCTTGGCAAGTTTTATGGCGGGTATTAGTAGCTTTGACCGCATTGTTACCCTACACAACTTTAGTCTGACACCCGACAAAGCAGAGGCTAATATTTTAACCTTAGAAGTTGAAGCACAAACTTACCGTTACGATAAAAAAGCTAGCCCAGCAGCAGGCAGTAAACAATAATGCGTTTATTTCAATTAGCACCATTAATGCAGCTATTGCCATTAACCCTGATGCTGGCAGCCTGTAGTGAACAGGCCAACATAGAAGCAATAGAGGCTAAATTAGCTGAACTTCGTAACAGACCTCAGGGCCAAATTGAAGCTTTGCCCAGCTTCCCTAAAACAGTAACGGCCAAATATACCCAGTTACAAGAAAGAAGCCCCTTCTTACCGGTTAGTACAGCAGTTAAAAAAAGTGATTTTTCAGGCCCTGACTTAAACCGACCCATCAGTCCATTAGAGAAGTGGGATTTAACCCAGCTTTCTTACCGTGGCAGTATGCAGCGTGGCGAAAGTATACGTGCGTTAATTATTACACCCGACCAACAACTTATTTCTGTTACTAAAGGCGACCGTATGGGTAGAAATCACGGCATTATTACTCATTTAAATGCACAGAGCCTAACCCTTTTAGAACTAATTCCCTCAGGTTCTGAATGGCAAGAACGTGAACAAATTATTAATATTTCCAAGTAGGAAGGTACATGACCGCTAATTCAAATTCCAAAACTTGGTTACTCGCCTCACTTATCATGGGCTTATTAACCCTTGGGGTATTTACACCACTAACCGCCCTTGCCAACACCCAACTGGTGGGCCTTGATTTTCAACGCACCCAGCAAGGTAACGCTCGAATTCTTATTGACTTTTCTACCCTTGCCACCTTGCCTAGCGCAGAGCAAACCAGCCAAGGCTTGCGCTTAAAATTTACCGCCACAGAAATTAACTCCAACTTAATTAACTTGTATGACACCAATGACTTTGCCACTCAGGTTAGCCAGCTAGAGCTTTTTCAAACAGGCACTAGGGCTGAGTTGCTGGTTCAAGTTGAAGGTGAATTTAACTATTTATTCAACACTAAAGATAACCAGCTACAAATTGAAATAGCGGCTAAAGCTGGCCTGCAAACAGGCTCTGAACCTGAAAATAATAACCGGCTATTTCGCTACACTGGCGAGCTTATTTCTTTAAGCTACCACGACATTCCTTTGCGCGATTTATTAGCCGAACTGGCTGCCTTTCTTGGCTTAAACTTAATTACCGACGACAGTGTTAAAGGCAATGCCACCCTTCACCTTGAACAAGTGCCTTCTGACCAAGCCCTAGATATGCTGCTTATTTCACAAGGTTTAGCCAGCCGCCAACAGGGTAAAATATTACTGGTTGCACCAGCGGAAAGCTTAATAAAACTAGAAGAACAACAATACCAAGCACACCAGTCTGCCGCTAAAACTGGGCCACTTGAAGATGCGTTTATTAAAATTAATTATGCTAATGCTAAAGACCTGCAAATTTTTATTTTAGGTGACCAAAAAACATCCACCCCTGAAAGCTCATCCAATATGGGTGCGCTACTGCTTGGAAGTTTACCCTTACCCAAACTAAGCCCTGAAACAGAGAAAACCATTGAAAACACACGGCGTTTTTTGTCTGATCGTGGCCACCTGCTCGTCGATGAACGCACCAACACCTTGTATGTGCGAGACACCAAAGAACAGGTGGCGCGCATTAAAAGCATTGTTCAAACCCTAGATGTCCCCATAGATCAAGTTATGATTGAAGCTAGAATTGTGGTGGCAAGAACTGGGGTAAGCGATGAATTAGGGGTAAGCTGGGGAGTAAGTAATGTAAGCACTCCCCAAAGCAGCAACCTTATAAGCGAAAGAAAAGTTAACAAAGGCGCTATAAGTAACGAAAGTCTGCTAACGGGTAGTCGTGGCAGTAGCATTGACTTCAACCCCTTGGGAGGGGCTAGTTTAGGCTTTGTTTCCAACAAACTTTTACTTGATTTAGAACTGAAAGTGTTAGAAACAGAAAACCGCAGCGAAGTAATCTCCCAACCCAAAGTTATTACTTCTAATCGTAACAAAGCAGTTATTCGGTCTGGTGAAGAAATTCCTTACCAGTCTTCGCCAGATAAAGATGGGGTAACCACCACTAATTTTCGTAATGCGGAATTACGCCTAGAAGTTACACCACAAATTGTAGGTGATGGGCGCATCTTCCTAAGCTTGAAAGTTAACAATGACAGCAAAGGCGAAGAAACACAGGGTGCTGGCCCAACCATCAATACCAATGCGGTAGAAACACAAGTATTAGTAAATAACGGAGAAACCATCGTTATTGGTGGTATATTCACTTCACAAAAAATTAATTATGAAGCTAAAGTGCCTTTTTTAGGCGACCTGCCTTTAATTGGCTGGCTGTTTCGTAATTCCATTAGCAGTCAAGAGAAAGTAGAATTGCTAGTTTTTATTACTCCAAGAATGATTAATAATACTTTGGCTAAAAAATAATGCAGGATGAACAGCGTTGTAATTCGCTCACTAACATATTTTTAATAGGTTCCATGGGTGCAGGTAAAAGCACCCTTGGTCGTTTATTAGCAAGTGCTTTAAAGCGCCCTTTTTATGATTCAGATACAGTCATTGAAGAGCGATGTGGGGCAAGTATTCCCTGGATCTTCGACCTTGAAGGTGAAGAAGGCTTCCGAGAGCGTGAAATTCAAGCCATTGACGACCTAACCAACCTAAAAGGCATAGTGCTTTCAACGGGTGGCGGCAGTGTAATTAAGCCTGAAAACCGTCAGTTTTTGAAAGAAAGGGGGGTGGTTATTTTCTTGCGTACCACTGTAGAACAACAACTGCTTCGCACCAGTAAAGACCGCACTAGGCCACTATTACAAATAGAAGACCCGCGTGCCAAGTTAGAAGAGCTAAAGAAAATACGTGACCCGCTTTATCTAGCAACAGCGCACATAGTTGTTGACACCGACCAGCGGCCACCGCGCCAAGTAATGCTAGACATTAAAAAACAACTAATACAACACCTGTAACCACCCGTTTTTATTGGAATTTATATGCAAAGCCTGAACTTAGACTTAGGAGAGCGCAGCTACTCCATTCACATAGGTCAAAATTTACTTAATAATCCCAATTTAATTCTGCCCCAATTAAGTGGCAAGCAAGTGTTAATAGTGAGCAACATTACCGTTGCACCACTTTACCTTGAACAACTAATGACCAGCCTAAGCCAAGCCAAGCCTGACTTAGTAATTAAAACCTGCCTGTTGCCAGACGGTGAAGCCTATAAAAACCTAGAACACCTGCAACTTATTTGGGACACCTTGCTTAGCGCAGGTTTTAACCGCAACGCCACGTTAATTGCCTTGGGTGGCGGCGTGGTGGGCGATATGACCGGTTTTGCAGCCGCTTGTTATCAGCGGGGGGTTAACTTTATTCAAATACCCACCACGCTTCTTTCGCAAGTAGACTCTTCTGTGGGCGGCAAAACAGGCGTTAACCACCCTCTTGGTAAGAATATGCTGGGTGCTTTTTGGCAACCGCGCCTTGTGCTAGCCGACACCCAAGTGTTAAACACCCTACCCAAAAAAGAACTGGCTGCTGGCATGGCAGAAGTCATTAAATATGGCCTACTGGGCGATCTTAATTTTTTAGGCTGGCTAGAAGCCAATATGCTAGGTTTGATGGCCGGTGACAGCTTGCTATTAAGTGAAGCCATTGCGCGCTCTTGCCAATGTAAAGCCGATATTGTTGCCGAGGATGAACGCGAAAGTGGTAAGCGGGCGTTATTAAACTTTGGGCATACTTTTGGTCATGCCATAGAAACTGAAATGGGTTATGGCCAATGGTTGCATGGTGAAGCCGTGGCCTGTGGCATGTGGCTAGCTGCCGACTTGTCGCGCCGCCTTGGCTGGTTAAGCAGCGCAGACCTTGAACGAGTAGAAAAACTTTTGTTGGCTGCCCAGCTGCCAATTATTCCACCCCAAACCATGACACCTGCCACCTTTTTAAAGCACATGGCGGTTGATAAGAAAAACCTTGATGGCAAGCTTAGGCTTATTCTTTTAAAGCAGTTAGGCGCAGCAGAAGTGGTTGATTTTGATAACCTACCACTGTTACAAGAATGCCTAGCAGAGGCACTTAAAAAAACGTTATAAACTAGCCACAGCTTTAACCAGCCACACGTTTTACCAAGCCTTCTGGTATGATTAAACGCTGATTTTAAGCCAACGCAAAATGTCCACGGAGTCGCTGGCATGCAACCTAGGGAACCATTATTAAGCAGTGCAACACCCTTTAACGAACAGTTATTACTACTTGAACACGTTAATGATGCTGCTGTTTTTTATTCAGGTAAGCAACACGGTAAGCACTTAGATTTACTGCTTCACCTTAGTCGTTACAGTAACCTGCTGTTAACCGTTACAGGACAGCAAGGCAGTGGTAAAACACACCTAAAAAACCGCATGTTACAACAGCTAGATTCAGGTGTTGTAGTAAGCCTGCTTGATGCCAAACAAACAGCATCAGCAGCACAAGTATTGCCAAAACTTAGCCAAAACTTAAATCTTGAAATACCGGCTAGAGCCGATTTTAATTTTTATTTAGAAGAAATTCGTCACTTCAGCAACCAATTAAATGTTGAAGGCGGCAGCTGCCTTATTGTGATTGATAATGCTGAAAACCTAGAACAAGACGCACTAGACCTTATTCTGGAACTAGCCACCACCATCAGCGACAGCCAAAGGCCGCACATTGCTTTATTTGGCCGCCAAGAACTGTTTAACAAGCTGCACCATAAAGACAACCTCGCCCGTTTTGAATCGGTTGGGCATCACCTTCCCCTAGAAGCCTTTAGCGAAAGTGAAGCAAAATCTTACTTAGAACACCGCTGCGCTAGCGTGGGCATAGAAAACCTGCCTTTAAATGCACAAGCATTTGCTAATGTTTATAAGGCATCTAAAGGCTTACCGGGCTTGTTAAATAAAGCCTTGGTCGAGCAATTAAGGCGGAGTGCTAATAGCCCTGAAATGCCTAGCCCTGAAGCGGCTGCTAAGCAACTTAGCAGCCCAGCAAAACCAGCGGCGGCTAAGGCTAAAAAAGGCAAAGCAGCCAAACCAAGCCAAGCGCGTAGGCTGCCACTTTGGCTAATACTCACTGTTGCTGGCCTTCTAGCAGCCCTACTGGTTGGCTTTTTTTACAAAGACCAGTTGCTACCCAGTGCAACACCTGAAACTAGCCTAACAAGCAATCCACCCACTTTCCGTCAAGGCATGGTGCTTGACCCACCACCAAGAACACCAATTAAAACTGAGCCTACTGTTGCAACTCAGCCTGCACCCTTGCCTGTGCCAGAAGAAACGCCCGTGGCTGAAGTTTTACTTGATTTACCAGACGACACACCCAGCAGCGTTCAACCTACTCAAGCACAAAAGCCACTAGCAGCAGTGCCAGTGCCACCAAAGCCTGTAGCAGCAACACCGCCACCAGCCAAGGTGTTAGCACCAACCAACCCTTGGGTAGACAAGGGTGCAAGGCGTGAAACCCTGTTAATGGCCAAGCCTGCAGATCATTACACCTTGCAAATGATGGGTAGCCTAGACGAAACTGCCGTTAAAAATTACATTGAAGCGCAGGGTGCTGAAGCAGCGAATTTCTCTTATTTTGAAGGCCGCTACCAAAACAAACCTTGGTATGTGGTGGTTTATGGTGATTACACTAACCGTGATGAAGCCTTAGCAGCCGTTCAAAAGCTGCCTGAAGCTTTACAAAAACAACGCCCTTGGGCTAAAAACTTCTTAAGTGTACAAAATGATATTCGTAGTCGTTAATAACCAAACTGTTAATAAGCAACTAATCTAACCTGACTGGAGTTACAAAATGAATCTTAGGCCACGCTTGCAAGGCATTACCCCTGAAGGCGAACTAGTTGAATTACCAGATTTAGCCGAGATTCAAGTAATTTGGGACGAAGGCTTACCCGCCACCATTCTAATTAGCCCCGATTACTTAGAAGGCAGCAGCCTTTCCATTGAAGTGGGTAGCGAAGAAAATGAACAGCATTCTGTGGAAGAATATGGTGTGCTAGTGCTGCGCCCAGGCTCATGCAACGTGCTAGACATTGAAATTGAAACCCACCGCATGGAAGCCTCAGAAGAGGCCGAACACTCGCATGATAACTAATAATTTAATTGCTTAAAATGATGCCCCACCCGTTGGGGCATTTTTAAACCTTTAGTCTTCTACTTCGTCTAATACCGTGGCTAACAAGGCGGCCTGTTCGTCTAAATCGAACACCATAAAAGACAGTTTTACATCTAAAAACTCATTAAACAAAGCACGGTCTAGGTCGGCAGGCCAAAAATTTTCATCGTCTTCCCAAGATAACAGCTCGTTTTCTAACAGTTCAAAATAACGCTCATCAATGAACTCTTCTAATGCGTCTTCATCTTCTAGTTCTGGAATAAGGTAGGTTGTGGCTTCCAGATTAACTTCATCAAGATTAACCTGCTCGTCTCCACCTTCATCTAGGTTGTTAATCCAATCAACAAACGGCTGTTTTAATTGAACGCTAATGGCAGAGCGGTTGAGCATTTTCATGGTAGGTCTCCGGCTAAAAATTAATTATTGGGTAAGTTATTAGATGAGTTGCTGTTGCCATTCGGCTAGATCAAAACCCACTAACAGCTGACTTCCTGTATCAAGAACGGGGCGTTTAATTAAACTAGGATTGGCTTGCATTAGGCGAATAGCCGAGGCTTCATTTAAGGTTTCACGGTCGGTTTCAGCTAGTTTACGCCAAGTGGTGCCGCGGCGGTTAACCAAGACTTCCCAGCCCACTTGTTTCACCCAAGCTTGCAGGGTGCTCACTTCAATACCTACTTTTTTATAATCATGGAACTGAAAATCTAAGGCTTGTTCTTCTAGCCAAGCACGGGCTTTTTTCATAGTGTCGCAGTTGGGTATTCCGTAAAGATTCAACATTTTAACCTTTCTATTAGTTTTCTGCTGCTAATTATTAGCATTAATATCAACAACCTAGCGATTCCAACCGGAATCATACAAAGGATAGCCCGGCTCTTTGGCTTGCTTGTCTAACTCATCACACAGGCGGGCTTCTAACCGCTTGCATAACTCTGAATCAGACAAGGGGCTGCCGTCTTGTAGCGTAACAAAAAAAACGTCTTCCACCCGTTCGCCAAGGGTGGCTATTTTGGCATTTTGTAGCCATAAATCGAATTCAACAAAAATACGCCCAATTCTAGCCAATAACCCCGGCCTGTCTGGGGTAATCACTTCAATTAATGTGCGTAAATTATTAGGATCATTACTAATGTATACCTGCGTTGGCAGGGTAAAATGCTTTAACTGCCGTGGCGTGTGGCGCTTAACTAGCTGAAGAAAATCTTCTGGGTTGTTTAACGAACTAATTAGCTCGCGCTCTATTTCAGCTAACCGCTGTGAACTGCGAGGAATTTTGCCATTTTGTTCTAACACTATCAGCGTGTTTAACGTAAAACCTTTATCACTTGAAGCTATACGAGCATCGTGAATTGAAAGCCCTAGGCGGTCGAGCGTAGCCGCCGTTGCTGCAAAGCCATAGGCCACATCGCGTGAGTGAATAAAAACCTTGGTGCCGCCTTCCCGAATATTTTCAGTGGGGGCAAGCAAAAGCACTAAAGGCTCTTGGCTAGGCGCATGATTCAAAATACCCAAGGTATGCCAAACCACTTCTTCGGCTGTGTTTTGTAAAAAGTAATCGTTACCCAAGGTTGCCCACAAGTTTAAAATGCTTGCTCTAGCCACCCCTTGGCAACACAAGCCTTCTAAGGCTTCACGCTGGGTTTCTTCTATCCATTCCGTTGGGTCAATCGGGTTTTCTAAACCACGGCGCAAAGCACGTTTAGTTTCTGAATAAAGCTGGTTTAAAAGCGCCGCTCGCCAGCCATTCCATAATTTAGGGTTAGTGGCGTTAATGTCGGCAACCGTCAGTACATGCAAATAATCTAAGTGCTGTTGGTCACCCACTTTTTCTGCAAAGCGACGGATAACTTCAGGGTCGGTTAAATCTTGCTTTTGGGCAGTAATTGACATGACTAGGTGGTTTTTTACCAGCCAGCTCACTAAATTAGAATCACGCTTAGGCAGCCCCTGCCTTGCACAAAAATCATAAGCAGCAACTGCGCCTAATTCTGAATGATCGCCACCGTAACCTTTACCTAAATCATGAAACAACCCTGCCAGCCAAATAACTGCCAAGTTAGGCAGCTTGCGTATAATCACTGAAGCAAGGGGAAAGTTTTTTTCTTGGGCAGGGCTACGAAAACTTTGCAACAAACGCAACAACCTAAGCGTGTGGGCATCCACAGTGTAAATATGAAATAAATCATGCTGGGTTAACCCCACTGCATGACCAAACTCTGGTAAATAGCGCCCTAAAATGCCGTAACGGCTCATGCGTGTTAGTTGCAGTGGAACATCGCCTTTGGCGTTAATAAGCGCCATAAACAGCTGGTTAACCCGCTTATCTTGACGAAAAGCTTCATCAATTAAATGACGATGGTCTCGCAAGGCGCGAATGGTGGTTGCTCGCACCCCTTTAATTTCTGCGTGTTCAGCCATCAGTAAAAAGATTTCAATTAATGCAAAAGGATCACGCTCAAAAACATCATCGCCTAGGTGTTCAATTAACCCATTACGAATTTGAAAACGCTGATTAATGGCCGTTATAACCTGTGGTTCATTGGCTTTTAAGAGGGCTTCTTCAAAGTGCTGTAACAACACATCATTTAGTTCTGTTAGCGTGGTAACCACACGGTAATAACGCTTCATAAACTGTTCAACAGCTAAACGCTTTTCGGTGTCTAAATAACCAAACAGCACGGCTAATTGGCGCTGGTAATCAAACAACAAACGGTCTTCACAACGCTCAGCGGCTAGGTGTAGCGCATAACGAACCTGCCATAAAAAACTTTGCCCCTGCTCTAACAGGCGCATTTCTGTGGCGGTTAAAAAGCCTTCAGCTAACAAGTCTTGTAAAGAAGACGCATTAAAATGGCGCTTAGCCACCCAGCCAATCATTTGAATATCGCGCAGCCCACCGGGAGAGCTTTTTATATTTGGCTCAAGGTTATGATCACTATTATTAAACTTGCGATGCCTTGCCACCTGCTCTTGCCATTTAGCATCAAAAAACGCTGCCGAAGGCCACATTTTATTGGTTGCAAGGCGTTGTTTCATGGCAGTTTGTAACGCAGGTGAACCCACTAGCAAGCGGTTTTCTAATAAGTTAGTGGCCACTGTAATGTCGGCTTTCGCTTCACGCTCACAATCGGCCAGTGAACGAAAACTATGCCCCACGTCCAGTTTTATATCCCACAAGAGGGCAAGAAATTCACTTAAAGCTTGGTGGCAAGAACTGGTGCCTTCATTGGACGTAAGAATTAATAAATCAATGTCAGACTTGGGGTGTAACTCGCCTCGGCCATAACCGCCCACAGCTAACAGGGCAATTTCGTTATCTGGCCAAATAAATTGCTGCCAAATACAAACCAATAACTGATCCATTGCCCAAGCACGGCCATAAACCAAGTCACGAATATCGGCACCATCATAAAAAGCTTGGTCTAAACGCTGGTTTATTATGCCCAGTGCTTGTTTCAGCAGCGGCACTTGGGCAAGGCGGCCTTGTTGCAGCTGCTGTTCTAGGCGCTGAAAGTCATAGAGTGCTAGGTTGGGTTGAAACTGATAGTTAACGCTCATAAGTTAACGTTCATAAGTTAACACTCATCGACTAGCCTCGCAGCGGGTGAAATTAAAAGGGTTCGTCACTACGGCGGGTTAACACTTCAACACCCGTTTCAGTGACTAGCAAGGTGTGTTCCCACTGGGCAGTTAAGCTTTTATCTTTAGTTACCACTGTCCAGCCGTCGTTCAGCTGCCTGCTGTGGCGCTTACCGGCGTTAATCATGGGTTCAATGGTGAAACACATGCCAGGCTCCAAAACTAGATCTGTGCGTGAGGTGTAACCATTGTAATGCAAAATTTGTGGGTCTTCGTGAAACACCTTACCGATGCCATGACCGCAATATTCTTGCACTATTGAAAAGCGTTCTTTGGTAGCCATTTCTTCAATAATTTGGCCAATTTCAGAAATACGCGCACCTGGTTTAACTAACTTAATGGCAGCATAAAGCGCCTCTTTAGTAAATTCAGTTAAACGCCTTGCCAAAATAGACGGCTCGCCAACATAGAACATTTGGCTGGTATCACCGTGGTAATCGTCTTTAATTACCGTAATATCAATATTAATGATGTCGCCTTTTTTAAGTAGCTTGGCATCATCGGGAATACCGTGGCAAATAACGTGGTTAACCGAAGTACAAATGGATTTAGGAAAGCCGTGGTAGTTCAAGGGTGCTGGAATGGCTTGCTGTACTTGGGTGATGTATTGGTGACAGATTTTATCTAGCTCACCAGTTGTTACGCCAGGAACAACATAAGGCGCGATCATTTCCAAAACTTCAGCAGCCAAGCGGCCAGCAACCCGCATTTTTTCTATTTCTTCAGGTGTTTTAATTGGAACATTCATTCAAAAACTCGCTTAAAAAGGTTAGCCGAAAATAAATTCGAGCTTTATGTTAGCGCCAGACTATGCTATAAAGTGCGCGCTCAAAATTAACTGTAAAAGGATACGACAAGGGTCGTCGGTTGGCAAACAAGCCGCCACACGAAACCCAGTTGCTAGCCGTTAATTTTGAACAAAACAACCGCACTTATTTAAGTGCAATTTAACGTCACACATACACCGACACATTCATCTGGGTGCCTTTAGCCATTTATTTAGCGCATTAAAGTTAAAGCTAAATAGGTTATTTAAAACTAAGGTTGATGCTTGGGGTGTATGGAGGCCTAACCCGCAGTACTGGAGTATTAAACTAATGGCACAAGTATCTATGCGTGACCTGCTACAAGCTGGCGCTCACTTTGGTCACCAAACGCGCTACTGGAACCCAAAAATGGGCAAGTACATTTTTGGTGCGCGTAACAAAATCCACATCATTAACCTAGAAAAAACCGTTCCTGCACTAAACGAAGCCATTACTTTCGTTGAAAAGCTTGCAGGCGGCAAGAACAAGATCCTTTTTGTTGGTACTAAGCGCGCAGCAAGCAAAGTTATTCGCGAAGAAGCCGACAAGGTTAACATGCCTTACGTTAATCACCGCTGGTTAGGTGGTATGCTAACTAACTACAAAACCATTCGTCAGTCCATTCGTCGCCTACGTGAACTTGAAACTCAGTCACAAGATGGCACGTTTGACAAGCTAACCAAAAAAGAAGTGTTAATGAATACCCGTGAAATGGAAAAGCTTGAGCGTTCCATTGGCGGTATCAAAAACATGGGTGGCTTACCTGATGCATTGTTTGTTGTTGACGTAGACCACGAACGCCTAGCCATTAACGAAGCTAACAAACTAGGTATTCCTGTTATTGGCGTAGTTGACACCAACTCTAACCCAGACGGTGTAGACTTCGTTATTCCTGGTAACGATGATGCCATTCGTGCAGTACAGCTTTACGTTCGCGCTATTGCAACAGCTTGCAGCAAAGCACGTGAAGAAGAAATTGGCGAAGAGCTAATTGAAGTTGCAGAAAACTCCGCCGAGTAATTAACTCCGGCTTAGCCTGCCTAGTAAACCTTAGGCAGGCTTTCTCTATTCTTGGTTATTGCTTTAAGTTTGGCTGCTAATTCAACTGGCACTAAGCAGCAGTAACCTTCTAAACATCTTCTAGTTAAGGGGATTTATTCATGGCAAAAATTACTGCCGCGCAAGTAAAAGAACTTCGTGACCGCACCGGTTTGGCAATGATGGAGTGCAAAAAAGCACTTGAAGAAAGCAACGGTGATATCGAACAAGCCATTGATGACCTACGTAAAAACTCAGGTCTAAAAGCTGCTAAGAAAGCAGGCCGTATTGCTGCTGAAGGCGCTATTGCTACCCGCGTTGCTGCCGATGGTAGCTATGGCGTTATGGTAGAAATTAACTCTGAAACCGACTTTGTTGCGCGTGACGACAACTTCCTAGGTTTTGTAGACAAGGTTGCCGACAAGCTATTAGCAACCCGTGAAACAGACGTTGCTAAGTTAACGGCTGGCGAACTTGAAGAAGCACGTGGCGCACTAGTTCAAAAAATTGGCGAGAACATCACTGTACGCCGCGCCTCACTTGTTGAAGGTGCTGTGGTTGGTGAATACGTTCACGGTGGCCGCATTGGTGTGCTAAGCGTTCTTACTGCTGGCAATGCTGAAGTGGCTAAAGACGTTGCTATGCACGTAGCTGCGGTTAACCCTCGTGTATGCAACCCTTCAGACATGCCTGAAGAAGAGCTGAACAAAGAAAAAGACATTATTCTTGCTCAGCCAGACATGGCCAGTAAGCCTGCTGAGATTGCTGAAAAAATGATCGGTGGCCGTCTGAAGAAGTTCTTAGCTGAAAACAGCCTAACTGAACAGCCTTTTATTAAGAACCCAGATTTGTCTGTGGGTGCTTATGTTAAAGCGGCTGGCGGCGAAGTTGTTAGCTACCAGCGTTTTGAAGTAGGCGAAGGAATCGAAAAGAAAGAAGAAGATTTTGCTGCAGAAGTAGCAGCGCAGGTTGCAGGTCGTTAAGATAGACCCCAACCCCTTCTGGGCTACGCAACTGGCTTAGAAGCTCCTCAAAAACGTGCTGGGTTTTCCCTGCACGTTTTTGTGCAATTAAAGAACCCTATATTCTGCCTATTTGGAGACTTGCCCATGACCACACCCTCGGATCGAAACGCAAAATACAAGCGCATTCTTCTTAAGCTAAGCGGCGAAGCCCTTATGGGAGATCAAGAGTTTGGTATTGATCCAAAAGTTTTGGATCGTATGGCCCTGGAAATTGGGCAACTAGTTGGCATAGGCGTTCAAGTAGGCATAGTCATTGGTGGCGGCAACCTATTTCGTGGTGCCTCACTCAGCGCCTCGGGCATGGAAAGAGTCACCGGCGACCACATGGGCATGTTGGCAACGGTTATGAATGCGTTGGCTATGCGTGATGCACTAGAGCGCACCAATATTCGTACCCGTGTTATGTCAGCCATTCCTATGAGCGGCGTAGTAGAACACTATGATCGCCGCACCGCCATTCGCTACCTTACTTCAGGCGACGTGGTTATTTTTTCAGCCGGTACAGGTAACCCCTTCTTCACCACCGATTCTGCTGCCTGTTTACGTGGCATAGAAATTGATGCAGACGTGGTTATTAAAGCCACTAAAGTGGATGGCGTTTACAATAAAGACCCTGTTAAATACCCAGATGCAGTAAAGTATGAGCGTTTAACTTACGATGAAGCACTTGATCAAAAACTTGAAGTCATGGATTTAACGGCCATTTGCCTAGTGCGTGACCAATCCATGCCGGTTCGTGTATTCAATATGAACAAATCAGGTGCGCTACTTAATCTTGCTGTTGGCATACATGAAGGTACGCTAATTTATAAAGATTAATTAATTAAAGCTAAACTCTGTTTCTAGCTTGGCTATTCTTAATAAGAGGCAACTATTGTGATTAACGAAATTAATAAAGACGCGCAAGAGCGCATGGATAAAAGCTTAGAGTCACTTCGTAGTGCGTTTAATAAAATTCGTACCGGACGCGCCCACCCCAGCATTCTTGATTCAGTTAGAGTGGATTACTACGGTAACGAAGTACCGTTAAGTCAGGTTGCCAATATTAATATTGAAGACAACCGCACACTAATTGTTGTGCCTTGGGAAAAACCCATGGTGCCAGTGGTTGAAAAAGCCATTATGAAATCTGACCTAGGTCTTAACCCCAATACTGCTGGTGGCAATATTCGTGTGCCTATGCCTGCTTTAACCGAAGAAACACGTAAAGGTTATACCAAGCAAGCACGCACCGAAGCAGAAAATGGTCGGGTTGCTATACGCAACATTCGTCGTGATGCCAACAACCAGCTAAAAGCCTTGTTGAAAGACAAAGACATCAGCGAAGACGAAGAACGCCGCGCACAAGACGATATTCAAAAAGTAACGGATAAGTTCATTGTTGAAATTGACAAGGCACTAGCATCCAAAGAAGAAGACTTGATGCAAATCTAATTTAGAACAGGCTTGGCTAATGTCTTCGACTAACACCCTACCGCAACTAGAGCGCCTGCCTAAGCACGTTGCCATTATTATGGATGGCAACAACCGCTGGGCAAAACACCGTAAGCTTCCTAGCCTTGCTGGGCATAAAGCCGGTGTCGATTCAGTGAGAGCCATTTTAGAAGTGGCTTTGCAGCAGGGTATCGAAGTTATTACTCTGTTTGCTTTTTCAAGTGAAAACTGGGCTCGGCCTGCGGAAGAAGTTAGTGGTTTAATGGAATTGTTTAAATGGGCTTTGCGCCGTGAAACCAAACGCCTACACAAATACCAAGTGCGCTTAAAGGTAGTAGGGAACCGTTCTGGTTTTTCAACTGAACTGCAACAGCTAATGCTTAAAGCAGAAGAGTTAACGGCCAATAATACCAAAACAACCTTAGTGATTGCCGCCAACTATGGTGGCAGGCAAGACATAACCCAAGCCGCGCGTCAACTTGCTTTAAAAGCAGTCAACGGTGAGCTGAATGCTTGCGATATTACAGAAGCAGACATTCAGCAACACCTAGCCTTACAACACCTGCCAGACCCAGACCTTTGCATTCGCACTAGTGGCGAGCAACGCCTTAGTAACTTTCTGCTTTGGCAGCTTGCCTATGCCGAATTGGTATTTGTTGATGCCTATTGGCCTGATTTTCGTCAACAGGCATTTTATGACACTCTAAAAATCTTTATTAGCCGCCAGCGACGTTTTGGTGGGCGTGAAGAAACAACTCACAGTTAAACCCAACGGATAATCCTTGCCATGTTAAAACAGAGACTGCTAACAGCGATTTTTTTAGCGCCGCTTGCTCTTTGGGGCTTATTTGGCCTGAATGGTAGTGCCTTTGCCATTTTCACTGGGGTTGTTATTGCCATAGGTGCTTGGGAATGGGCAAGGCTTTCTGGCTTTCAACGGCTAGGGCAAATCCTTTTCCCCATTTTTATACTGCTGATACTTTATGGCGCTTATAAACAACCCCAACAGCTTAACCAAGCCTTGTGGCTGGGTTTAATTGGGTGGTTTATCGCCCTCTTTTTTGTTGTAACCTACCCCCGCACAGCCAGCCTTTGGCGCTGCCCTTCACGGCGCTTAATTATGGGCGTTTTTATTTTAGTACCCGCTTGGGCAGGGTTTGTGCTGTTGCGTGAACAGGGCGTATTCTGGTTGCTTTATGTGTTACTGATTGCTTGGGTTGCCGATGTTTTTGCCTATTTTTCTGGCCGTGCTTGGGGTAAGCGCAAGCTAGCACCAGCGGTTAGCCCGGGTAAATCTTGGGAAGGTGTGGCCGGTGGTTTGGTGGGTACTAGCCTACTTAGCGTCCTTGCCAGCCTCTACCAAGGCTTTTCTTTTAGCCAGTTTGGATTGTTATTAGGCATCACCTTCATTATTACTGGCGTTTCAGTTTTGGGCGATTTAACCGAAAGTTTAGTTAAACGCGAAGCAGGCATGAAAGATTCCAGCCAACTATTACCAGGGCATGGGGGCGTTATGGACAGAATTGACAGCCTAACCTCGGCAGTGCCTTTGTTTGCTTTGTTAATGCTTAATTTTGCTGGTGATCTGCTGTGATACGTCTTGCCATTTTAGGTGCTACAGGCTCAGTCGGGCAATCTACCCTTGAAGTGGTGGCACGCAATGCTGATAAATACCAAGTGTTTGCTGTTTCAGGTTACCAGCGCCTTACGGAACTGCTAAATATCTGTAAAAAATTCCAACCCAAGCTTGCGGCTGTTCCTGCCAATGCAGCAGTTAGCTTTCAACAACAGTTGCAAGCAGCAGGCTGTAAAACAGAGGTGGTTGCTGGTGAAGAAGGCTTAGAAACCCTTGCCAGCACACCTGAAGTGGATGTTGTGGTCGCGGCCATAGTGGGTGCCGCTGGTTTAGTGCCAACCCTAGCTGCAGTTAAAGCCGGTAAGCGCATTTTACTGGCCAACAAAGAAGCCTTGGTGATGTCGGGCGCACTATTTATGGATGCGGTTGAAAAGTATCAAGCCACGCTTTTGCCTATTGATTCAGAACATAATGCCATTTTTCAGTGCTTACCAGCCAATTTTGCTAAGCGCAGTTTTGCTGAACAAGGCATTGAAAAGCTGTTGTTAACGGCTTCAGGTGGGCCTTTTCGTGGCTGGTCAAAAGAAGCATTAAAAGACGTTACGCCAGCGCAAGCCGTGGCCCACCCTAACTGGTCGATGGGGCGTAAAATCTCAGTGGATTCAGCAACTTTAATGAACAAAGGCTTAGAGCTGATTGAAGCCTGCTGGTTGTTTAATGTACAACCACAACAAATTGAAGTAGTGGTTCATCCACAAAGCATTATTCATTCAATGGTGAGCTACCGTGATGGCTCGGTCTTGGCTCAGCTAGGTAACCCCGATATGCGTACCCCCATTGCCCACGCTTTGGCTTGGCCTAAACGCATTGATGCAGGGGTTAGTCCGTTGAATTTAATGACAGCCGCAGCCTTAACCTTTGAACAACCTAATAACCTTGCTTTTCCCTGTTTAGCGTTAGCACGCCAAGCTTTTCAAGCCGGTGGAACCGCGCCTGCCATTTTAAACGCAGCTAATGAAGTGGCTGTAGCGGCCTTTCTTGAACAGCGCATTCGCTTCACTGACATACCCAAAGTTATTAATCGCGTCCTTGATCTAAGCCGTATTCAAGCAGCAAACGATCTTGAACTTTTACTGTCAGAAGACCGGCGTGCCAACCAAGTGGCACAGAAAATCATTCAAAAGCTGCATTAACCACCTGCGGATTCAAACGCCTTTATGGATTTATTACACACTGTTTTTTCGCTTATTATCACGCTAGGCATTCTTATTACCTTCCACGAGTTCGGTCACTTTTGGGTGGCTCGCCGCTGTGGTGTTAAAGTGCTGCGCTTTTCGGTTGGTTTTGGCAAACCTTTGCTGCGCTGGCACGACAAGCAAGGCACCGAATACGTGATTGCCGCCTTACCCTTGGGCGGTTATGTAAAAATGCTGGATGAACGTGAAGGCAATGTACCCGAAGCCTTAGCCGACCAATCTTTTAATAGCAAAAGTGTGGGCCAGCGTTTTGCCATAGTTGCAGCAGGGCCTTTGGCTAACTTTTTACTGGCAATCGTTGCTTACTGGTTTATTTTTATTGTTGGTACGCAAGTGCCTGCGCCGCTGGTTGGGCAGGTGGAAATTGGTTCACCCGCTGCCTTGGCAGGCTTAAGGCAGGGCGATGAAATTTTAAGTGTAAATGGCAATGCCACCCCTAGCTGGCAAGAAGTGGGGCTAGGCTTGCTAGCACGCATGGGCGAAACCACCCAAGTCACTTTAAATGTACAAAATGAACAAGACAGCTATCAGCGTGAATTGAGTGTGCAGCTTACCCAGTTTTTGGCGGGGCAAGAACAGCCCGACCCTTTTGGCACCCTTGGCATTAATCCTTGGCGGCCTGAAGTAGCGCCAGTGTTGGGCGCAATTCAAGCCTCAGGCGCAGCAGAAGAGGCAGGGTTGCAAGCTGGCGATAAAATTACTGCGGTTAATAACCTGCCCATTAACAGCTGGGCGGCTTTAGTTGAACAGCTGCAAACTAACGCCAATACAGAACTGTATTTAACCCTAGAAAGAAACCAGCAAACCTTGCAACTGGCCGTTACACCCGGAGTTAGGCTGCTAGACGATGGCCGTGAAGTGGGCTTTATTGGCGCTGGTGTACAAATGCCAGAATGGCCAGCGGAACTCTTGCGTGAGCAGCGTTTTGGCCCAATAGATTCACTGCTACGCGCCTCGCAAAAAACCCTAGACATGAGCTGGTTAACCTTAAATTCGATTGGCAAAATGGTGACTGGTTTAATTAGTCCCCAGAACTTATCTGGCCCCATTACCATTGCACGGGTTGCCAGCGATTCAGCACGTTCTGGCTGGGAAAGTTACATTAGCTTTTTAGCCTATGTCAGCATTAGTTTAGGCATACTGAACCTGCTGCCCATTCCTGTGCTTGATGGTGGGCATTTGCTTTTTTATGCTATTGAAGCCATTCGACGCAAACCAGTGGCTGAAGCCGTGCAAGAAGCGGCCACCCGTGTTGGCGTACTTATGTTGGGTAGTTTAATGCTGCTGGCTTTTTACTTTGACCTGCTGCGCCTTTAGGTTATTAAAGCGTGTGAATTAAAGTTTAAGGCGTTAACCGCCCATTATTTTTTACTGCTGCCTTGTTTGCATACAGGCTTTTACATTACTGTTGGTAGCTGCCATTAAAAGGCAGAGTAAATACCCACTAAAACGGATACTGAACAGCGTGAAACTTCGCAATTCAATTTTTTTTACTCAATGCCTACTGCTAGTATTCACCTTAATCAGTGGTGCTAATTTAGCCGCTGCCGACCGCACCTTTCAAATGGAAGACCTGCGTATTGAAGGCTTGCAACGGGTTTCACCGGGCACAGTTTTTTCAGAACTGCCCCTGCAAACCAACGAGCCAATTAGCTTAATGCAAATCACCCAAGCCACTAAGCAGCTGTTTGCTACTGGCTTGTTTGATGACGTTGCCGTTTATGAAGACAATAACCAACTAGTGCTGAAGGTTAAAGAACGCCCCACCCTGCAAAAGCTAAAAATTGAAGGCAACAAAAAAGTAAGCACCGAAGACCTAACCAAAGGCTTAACACAGGCTGGGCTAGAAGAAGGGCAAATTTTTCAGCGTTCAACCCTTGATAAAATTAAATTAGAACTTGAGCGTATGTACCACGCCCAAGGCCGTTATAACGCAAAAATAACCAGCGAAGTGGAAACACTGCCCCGTAATCGGGTTGCAGTTAAAATCACCATTGCCGAAGGCAGTGTGGCCGCTATTCGGCGCATTAACCTAGTGGGTAACCACAATTACAGCAACAAAGAACTGCTGAAAAACTTTGAGTTAAACCAAACCCAAGGCTGGACTTTGTTTTCATCGGCCGATCAATATTCCCGTGAAAAATTAGGTGGCGACTTAGAGCGCCTCAGGTCTTGGTATTTAGACAAGGGTTACCTACGCTTTAATGTGGAATCGACCCAAGTATCTATCAGCCCCGACAAACAAGATATTTTCATTACCGTGAATGTGTTTGAAGGCGACCAATACAAGGTTAGCGAAGTTGAACTGGCAGGTGAACTTATTTTAGAAGAAGCACAGCTTGCAAGTTTAATACGCCTAACGGCAGGCGATGTATTTTCTCGTAGCGCCATGACTGCCTCAAGTGAGGGCATTCGCAGCCGCTTAGGCATTGAAGGCTACACTTTTGCTGAAGTGAATGGCCGCCCCGACATTGATGATGAGAAAAAAGAAGTAAAACTGACATTCTTGGTTGATCCAGGCCGCCGCAGCTATGTACGCAGAATTAACTTTAATGGCAATATCAGCACCAAAGATGACGTGTTACGCAGGGAAATGATTCAACTTGAAGGCGCTTCGGCCAATACCGATTTAATTCAACAATCTAAACAACAGCTAGAACGCCTTGGCTTTTTCAGCAGCGTTAACGTTGAAACGCAACCCATTGCTGGCAAGCCCGATTTAATCGACGTCAACTACACAGTAGAAGAACAGCCCTCGGGTTCTATTTCTGCCAGCGTAGGTTATTCACAATCCAGCGGCGTAGTGTTTGGTGCTGCTTTATCGCAAAACAACTTTTTAGGCACAGGTAATATCGTTAGCCTAGGCGCTAACCGCAGTGATTACCGAACCAGCTATAACTTTTCTTATTTAAACCCCTATTACACCATTGACGGTGTTTCCAGAGGTTTTAATATGTTTTACCGTGAAACCGACTTTAAAAATGAAGACTATGGTATTTCAAGCTATGCCACCGATGCCTATGGTTTTAACGTCACCTATGGCTACCCCATTTCACGCTTTAGCCGTTTAAGTTTATCGCTAGGTTTTGACAACACTAACGTTAAAGCAGAAAGATTGGTGGCTTCAGATTTTATTTTACTCGATGATATTCGTGCGTTTAATGCGCTGCATGGTTTAGAGTTTTTTAACTATAAACTTACGGGGCGCTGGACAAAAAACCAACTGAATCGCGGCATTCTTGCCAGTGCCGGCAGCTACCAAAGTTTAAGCTTAGAAGTAGCAACCCCAGGTTCTGACTATGAGTTTTTTAAAGCCAATTACCGTGGCCAAAAATATTTTCCTTTAGCTGACAGCTGGTCACTTAAATTTAAAACCGATTTAGGTTATGGTGGCGGCCTAAGCAGCCAATACAACCAACTGCCTTTTTATGAAAACTACTTTTCAGGTGGTTTAAGTTCGGTGCGTGGTTACCGTTCCAATAGTTTGGGGCAACGTAGCACACAAACTGACGGCTTAGGTGGCAATACAAGAGAAACAACCAACGCCTTAGGTGGCAACGTGTTAATTGAAGGCTCTGCTGAGCTTATCTTCCCCCTACCCTTTATTGAAGATCAGCGTTCGATGCAAACCAGCTTTTTTATTGATGGTGGTAATGTTTTTTCTACCCAATGTGTACCCGGGCATAACAGCTGTATTAAAGGCATAGAACTAGATGATATGCGCTATTCAGCAGGTGTTAGCTTAACTTGGCTAACGGCTATTGGCCCTTTAGCCTTTAGCATTGCTCAGCCACTTAACGATGGCCCTAAAGACCGTACTGAATTTTTCCAATTCTCACTTGGACAAACCTTCTAATTTAAAGGATAAAACCATGAAAATTAATCGCTTAATTACTGCTTTTTTATTGGTATTTTTATTAAGCCTAAGCTTGGGTGTAGCAGCCAATGATTTTAAATCGGCGCGGGTTGCCGTGCTTGATTGGCAGGGTGCTTTAATGGAGTCGACCAAAGTTAAGGACGAGTTCAAAAAAGCTGAGCAGCAATTAAGTGGTGAACAAGCTAGAGCAAGGCAACTAGCAGAAGAAGGACGCAGCCTGCAAGAGCGCCTACAACGCGACGCCTCTATTATGAGTGAAGATGAGCGCCGTAAAGCAGCGCAACAAATAGAGCAAAAAACCCAAGAGTTTCAATTTATTGCTTCCAGACTACAAAAACAGCTGCAAGAAATGCGTCAAGAAATTGTTGAGCGTCACCGCCCAACCCTTGAAAAGGCTGTAAACGAAGTCATTGAAGAGTATAAAATAGACATCCTTTTAGACAGACAGGCGGTTGCTTTTGCTCGTCCACAGTTTGATTTAACGCAAGCTGTTGCTAAAAAGCTTAATAAGGTGAAATAACATTAGCCATGAAAACTTTTACACTAGCCGAATTAGCCGCTTACTTAGGTGCTGAACTACACGGTGACCCTAACTTTTCAGTCACCGGTTTGGGCAGCCTTAAAACAGCCACTAAGCAGCAGGTTAGCTTTTTAAGCAATCCTAAATACACCAGCCAGCTTAAGCATTCACAAGCAGGGGCCGTGCTACTTAAACCTAGCCAAACCAGCCAATTTCAAGGCAACATTCTTGCCTTAGCCAACCCCTATTTGGGCTTTGCTAAGCTTAGCCATTTATTTGACGATGATCGCCCAACTGCAGGGCAAGTGCATCCAACCGCCATTGTTGCCGCCGATGCAACCCTTCACCCAACCGTTCACCTAGGCCCTGGGGTGGTCATTGAATCGGGCTGTACTCTTGCAGCTGGCGTGGTTATCGGTGCTCATTCGGTTATTGCTAAGGGTTGTAGTATTGGCGAAAATACCCACCTTTACCCAAGGGTTACCCTCTACCGTCGAGTGCAGGTAGGTAAAGATTGCATCATTCATTCAGGCGCAGTAATTGGTGCTGACGGCTTTGGGTTTGCGCCCACCGGCGCTGACTGGATAAAAATTGCCCAGCTAGGCAAGGTAATTATTGAAGACAAGGTTGAAGTGGGTGCTAATTCAACCATCGACAGAGGCGCTTTAGGTGACACCCTAATTTGCCGTGATGTAAAAATAGACAACCTAGTACATATTGGCCACAACGCCAAAATTGGTGAACACACCGCTTTGGCAGCCTTTGCAGGTATTTCAGGCTCTACCGATATTGGCGCTAACTGCCTTTTGGGTGGACACAGTGGTTTTGCTGGCCACATTAAAGTTTGTGACAATGTACAACTTACCGGCATGGCGATGGTAACGGGCTCAATTACAGAACCTGGCACCTATTCTTCAGGCACAGGTTTACTGCCGAGTCTTCGCTGGCGTAAAAGTGCTGTGCGCTTCAGACAACTAGAAGAACTTAATCAAAAAGTTAAGAATCTTGAAAATCAGCTCCGGCAGCTTACTGACCCGGAATAAAATAATAGCCCTGAACTTTCAGGCGCTCAATAACTTAACGCCAATCCTATTTTTAGCGTTTTTTAGAGGCAAAAATCCATGATTATGGATGTTAACGAAATTAGAAAATACCTTCCTCACCGCTACCCTTTTTTATTGGTTGATAGGGTAACTGAGTTTGAACTAGGCAAATCCATTGTCGCCTACAAAAACATTACGGTTAACGAACCTTATTTTTTAGGCCACTTTCCAGAACACCCCATTTTTCCAGGGGTATTAATCATTGAAGCTATGGCACAAGCTGCCGGTATATTGGGCTTTAAAACGGTTAATAAATTACCAGCAGACGGCCACCTTTATTATTTTGTCGGCTGTGAAAAAACCCGTTTTAAGCGCCCTGTGGTGCCGGGTGATCGCTTAACATTAGAAGCCAGCGTGCTACGTGAAAAGCGTGGTATCTGGGTGTTTGCTTGCCGCTCTCATGTTGACGGTGAACTGGTTTGTGAAACTGAAATAACCTGTGCGGAGAAAAAAGTTTGAGTCTAATTCATGCTACCGCACTAATAGACCCATCAGCGCAACTGGCAGACGATGTTGAAGTAGGTCCCTATTCAATTATCGGCCCTGAAGTAGTGATTGGCGCTGGCACGGTTATTGGCCCTCACGTGGTTATTAAAGGCCCGACCACCCTAGGTGAACGCAATCGTATTTTTCAGTTTGCAAGCGTAGGAGAAGATTGCCAAGACAAAAAATACAAGGGTGAACCCACCCGTTTAGAAATGGGCGATGACAACGTGGTGCGCGAAAGCGTCACCCTGCACCGTGGCACCTCACAAGATTTAAGCCTAACTAAAATAGGTAATGGCAACTTATTTATGGCTTATTCACACGTTGCCCATGACTGTGTTGTAGGTAATAACTGCATTCTAGCCAACCAAGCCACCTTGGCTGGGCACGTTACCTTAGGTGATTTTGTTATTTTAGGCGGGCTGTCGGCTATTCACCAATTTAGCCGTGTGGGTGCTCATGCCATGTGCGGCGGCGGCTCCATTATCTTAAAAGACATTCCTGCCTACGTTATGGCAAGCGGTCACCCTGCTGAAACACACGGCATTAACTACGAAGGTTTAAAGCGGCGGGGCTTTTCTAAAGAAGCCATGCAGGCTTTGCGTAACGCCTATAAAGTGGTGTTTCGCCAAGGTTTAAACCTGCAAGATGCTATCAGCCAAATTGAATCTAATCTTGTCTTGCCTGAAGTGCAGGTATTTTTAGACTCCATTAAAAATTCAACCCGTGGCATAACCCGTTGAAAATTTATCTTGTTGCTGGAGAAATTTCCGGCGATATCTTAGGTGCAGGTTTAATTACTGAACTCAAAGCCCTCTACCCTACCGCTGAATTTCGCGGTATGGGTGGCGAACTAATGAAAAACGAAGGCTTAACCAGCCTTTACCCACTAGAAACTTTGTCAATTATGGGCTTGCTAGAAATACTTAAACACCTGCCCAAGCTAATTAAAGTAAGAAAACACCTTTACCAAGATGCTTTAGCTTGGGGTGCTGATCTAATGATTGGCATAGATTCCCCCGACTTTAATTTAGGTTTAGAAAAAAAACTGCACGAACACGGCATGAAAACCGTGCATTACGTTAGCCCTTCGGTTTGGGCTTGGCGACAAGGCCGCATTAAAGGCATTAAAAAAAGTGTCGATTTAATGCTTGCATTACTGCCTTTTGAAGCCGAATTTTACCACCAACACCAAATGCCCGTTACCTTTGTTGGTCACCCAACAGCCGACAAAACACCCATAGAGCCTAACAAAACTGCAGCACGCCAAGCTTTAGGCTTAACAGAAGAGCACCCCATTATCGGTTTGTTGCCCGGCTCTCGTGGCGGTGAAGTGGCACGTTTAGGGGCTTTATTTTTACAAACAGCCCAACAACTAAAAGCACTGCACCCACAAGCAGTCTTTTTGTTACCCGCCGCTTCAACTAAACGCTATGCAGAAATTCAGCAGCTATTAATAGAACACCCCATCAAAGATTTACAGCTCATTCAAGGCAAAGCAGACCTAGTTTTACAAGCAGCCGATGTGTGCTTAGTTGCTTCTGGCACCGTGGCTTTAGAGGCACTTTTTTGCAAAACCCCCATGGTGGTTAGTTACAAACTGGCCCCCTTTACTTGGTGGGCTTCTAAATTCATGTTGAAATCTAAATGGGTGAGTTTGCCTAACCTGCTAGCCCAAAAAACACTGGTACCTGAACGCTTACAAGACCAAGCCAATGTTACTCAGTTAACAAAAGACCTAAATCAATTAATTACTCAGCCAGCAGTGGCTAACCAACAAACTCAAGCCTTTTATGCTATTCATCAACAACTTAGGTGCAACGCCAGCAAACAAGCAGCTAAGGCTATTGCAGCACTTTTAAATAGACAAACCTAAGCAGGCAAACCCAAACCAATGAAAAAAAACCCACCAGCGCCTTTAACCGCCGCTGAAATTCCTTACCAAGGCTTGTTACTTGCAGGTGTTGATGAAGCAGGCCGTGGGCCTTTAATTGGTTCCGTGGTGGCCGCTGCGGTTATTCTTGATCCAAACCAGCCCATTTTTGGCCTAGATGATTCTAAAAAGCTGACTGAAAAAAAGCGTGAAGCTTTGGCAATAGAAATAAAACAAAAAAGCCTAGCTTGGGCAATAGCAGAAGCCAGTGCCGCAGAAATTGACCAACTGAATATTTTACAAGCCAGCTTTTTAGCCATGCAACGGGCGATTGA